>CAWVWK010000061.1:0-13600 GCA_963933725.1 uncultured Colwellia sp. | reverse complement strand
TCAAAAATATTAACAGTAAAACGCGTGATTTCAGCGACATCGCCTTCTTCTAAATAAGAAAAATTCCGTGTGACAGGTAAAAGCGCCAATACGTCAGAAGCTATAAAATTTTCACCTAAGCCGTGACCAATCACTAACGGGCTACCCGATCGTGCCACAATAAGTTTATCTGGCGATTCGTTGTCCATTACCACTGCGCCATAAGCACCTTCAAGTTGCTTAACGGTTATTTGTACTGCTTCAAGTAAATTGTTAGACGACTTTAATTCATGATGTACTAAGTGGGTAATAACTTCAGTATCTGTTTGGGAAACAAAATCATAACCTAACTTTTCTAATGAAATTCTTATTTCTTGATGGTTCTCTATAATACCATTATGGACAACAGCAATACGGCCACTAGAGAAATGTGGGTGAGCATTTACTTCGCTTGGAGAACCATGAGTAGCCCAACGCGTGTGAGCGATACCGGTTCCACCAATTAAAGGGGTTTCAAGTAACGCCGCTCCTAAAACCTCTACTTTCCCTAAACGCTTAACGTGGCTTAATTGACCCGATGCATTAACCGTTGCAACACCAGCAGAATCATAGCCTCTGTATTCTAGTCGCCTTAAACCTTCTACTAATATATCTGCTACATCTCTTTGTGCTACAGCACCAACTATCCCACACATGGTTATTCCTGTTATTTTGTTCGTGTTAGTTAAAATAAACTTATAAATTTTTAATGCTTTAAGTTACCTAATTTAGGCAATGATAAGGTTTATGCCTTGTTGTTTAATTTGTTCGCTAATCTCTTCATCTAAACCGTCATCGGTAATCAGTGTTTGTATTGCATTCCATGGCAACTCTAAGTTTGGAATCTTTCGTCCTATCTTATCTGACTCAACCATAACAATCACTTCTCTAGCGACTTGTGCCATAACTTGGCTTAAACCAATAAGCTCATTGAAGGTTGTCGTACCACGCTCTACATCAATACCATCTGCACCAATAAAAAGCTGGTCAAAGTCATAAGAGCGTAAAACTTGCTCAGCAACTTGCCCTTGAAAAGCCTCTGAATTGGCATCCCAAGTACCACCGGTCATCAATAAGGTAGGCTCGTTTTCTAACGCGTGAATTTCATTCGCAATACTGAGCGAGTTAGTCATCACCACTAAGCCTTTCTTATGATTAAGCTCCGCTACTAATGCCGCCATAGTTTGACCGCTATCGATAATTAAACGGTTATGATCGCGAACTAACGTAGCCGCTTTTTTGGCAATAATACGTTTAGTATGAGATAGCTCTAAGTTTTTAATATCGGTAATCTCACTAGGAAGTGCTACAGCACCGCCGTAACGTCTTAGTAATAAGCCGCTATTCTCTAGAGCCGCTAAATCTTTTCTTATCGTAACTTCAGACGTATTAAACTGAGTTGCAAGTGCATCAACGCTTACTTCTCCATTTATATTCAAATTATTAATTATACTGTGACGACGTTGTTGGGTGTTTCTTTTAGACATAATACTTTCGATTCGACCAGCTAAGTTTCAATGTAGGTTTCATTAATGGTGATTATATTTCATTTCGTAACTTACCACAAATAGTTAAACAAAAAAAACGGCAATGAGCAAATGCATCATTACCGTTTTAAAATGAGTTAACTGATTACTTATTTTTTAGTAGGCCTTTGCCAACCTTGAATATTACGTTGTTTGCTTCTGGCTACGGCTAATTCGGTTTCACCGATATCTTTGCTGATTACCGAACCTGCACCCGTTGTTGCACCTTTACCAATACGTACAGGTGCTATAAGCGAAGCATTAGAGCCAATAAACGCACCGTCATCAATAATGGTTTGTGATTTATTGACGCCATCATAATTACAAGTAATAGTGCCCGCGCCTATATTCACTTCTTTGCCAATAATCGAATCACCTAAATAGGTAAGGTGGCCTGCTTTACTACCCTCGCCTAACGTGGTTTTTTTCATTTCCACAAAGTTACCAACATGCGCACCCGCCTTCATCGTGCTACCAGGTCGAATTCTAGCAAAAGGGCCTACAGAACAATTGGCTTCTATAACCGCATCTTCGATGATGGTATTTGGCTTTATTTCTACGTTTTCGCCAATAGTACAGTTTTTAAGAATACTGTTTGCGCCAATTTTTACGCCATTAGCTAAAGTAACGTTGCCTTCAAAAATACAGTTAACATCAATACAAATTTCTGTGCCTACTTGTAGTGAACCACGAACATCAATGCGGTTAGGGTCACGTAAACTTGCACCAGCAATCATCAACTCTTCTGCAACTCGACATTGGAACGCTCGCTCTAGTGCTGCAAGTTGCACTCTATTATTCGCACCTTCCACTTCAATTTCTGTATCTGGATGAGCCGTTGCGATAACTTTTCCTTCATTGTGTGCAGAAGCAATAATATCGGTAAGGTAGTACTCGCCTTGTGCATTATCATTTGATAAACCACTAAGCCAGCGTTTTAAATCGCCACCATTAGCAAGCAAAATACCTGTGTTCGCTTCATTTATAGTTAGCTGTGCTGGGCTTGCATCTTTTTGCTCAACAATGCCAACAACCTGTTCAACACCTTCTATTAAATAGCGAATAATACGGCCATAACCTGTTGGGTTGGTTAAATGCACAGTAAGCAGAGCCATGCCATTGCCTTTTTTAGAGGCAAGTAGTTTTTGTAAGGTTGATACTTTTGTTAGCGGTACGTCACCATAAAGAACTAATACATCTTCGTTTTCAGATAAGTAAGGTGAAGCTTGGTCAACAGCATGACCTGTACCTAGTTGTTCTTTTTGCTCAACAAAAATTAAATCGTCACCGGTGATTTGTTCTTTAAGCGTTTCTCCGCCAAAGCCATACACCACATAAATTTTCTCTGCACCAAGTTCACGAGCACTATTAATAACATGCTCAACCATAGGTTTGTCCGCAATAGGGTGTAGGACCTTAGGTAAAGAAGAGCGCATACGAGTACCTTTACCCGCAGCAAGAATAACAACTGAAAGAGACATATTGACCTAAACTTAGTTAATTTTTCAGCATTTTAGCTTTATTCCAATATTTACTCAATAAGCAAAGGTATAAGTTATGAGTTTAAAGCATCAGTTATAAGCAAAACAAAAATAGGCAAAGTGCTTGAAGCCGGCGGCTTTAGTTGCTATCTTTTTTGCTCAGCAAATTAGGCAATAGAGACCTCATCGAATTACACGGGTTTCACGAAATAAGAGCTTCTTAGGCAAGAGACTGGACACTTTTGCTCGCATAGAAGACCGGATGAAAACCAAACCACTCTTAAAACCGCGTAGGTGACGTTTTACCCTTACCAAACTATTATGTATTTGTGGTTACAGGGTCATCATATAGATTTCGATTCTTGTATCTCCTTGCTGTCAGACTTGTAGCACCTTCAATCACACATGTGCTACTGTATAATTCTAAGCATAATTATTATTTTCCTATAAGATATATTTAATGAATTCTTTCAATACCTTAAAATTGCATCTTCTATTCTTAACTCCTTTAACTTTATCACTCAATACCTTCGCACAAGATCCTTTCCCTTGCGCTGAGCCAGATTCTGCCGTAACTTCTGAAAAAGGCAATCCACAACAAGAACATGTTTGTGATGAACCTCAATATTTTCATCATTATGAATTAGAAAGAAAAAACGCTTTTGATCCATACATATTAACGCCACATAAGTTCACCTACATATTACCTGTAACCTATTCAAATAACGTTAATGAAGAGGTCTATACAGAACAAGGAGCCTTCAATAAAGGACTTGATAACATAGAGGCTAAATTCCAAGTCAGCTTAAAAGTTCCTTTAACTCAAGATGCTATATTTACTGAAGGTGATAGTGTTGCTTTTGGTTTCACGCTAACGTCTTGGTGGCAACTCTACAATGTCGAATTATCTAGACCTTTTAGAGAAACTAATTATCAACCCGAGATTTTTTATACAACGCCCCTAAATTGGCAACCTTTCGGCGGTTCAACTAGTCTAGTTGTTGGTCTAGAGCATCAATCTAACGGGAGAACCCAAATTCTTTCGCGTAGTTGGAATCGATTGTATACAACGCTAACATTTGCAAAAGATAATTATGCTATTTCGCTTCGCCCTTGGTGGAGAATCCCTGAAAACAAACCTAAGACAACCCCTGATGTGTCTGGTGATGATAATCCGGACATAGGTGATTATATGGGTAACTTTGAATTAATGGGTGCATACAAGCTAAAAGACTTCGAGTTTACCTTCTTAGGTAGACGTAACTTCAAAGAGTCTAACGGCTTTGCAGAAATTGGCTTCACCTTCCCTCTTCCTGGGCGCTTAAAAGGCTATGTGCAATTATCTAGTGGTTATGGTGATAGCTTGATTGACTATAACCATAGTCAAGAGAAGATAGGTGTGGGTATCGCACTAACTGAAATCTTTTAAATAGAATGAACTCGGCTTTAAATTAAGTAAAAAAACCATAAAAAAAACCCGTTATTAAATAACGGGTTTTTACTTTAAACACTAAACTTGTGCATTTGTTGCTAGGTTATTAACCTTATTTTTTACTCGCTTGAATAACGCGTAATTGCGCTACCGCACGAGCTAATTCTGCAGCAACCGTCGCATAATCAACATCAACATTTGCTGATGTCATATTTTCTTCTGCGCGTTTTTTCGCATCAAGTATGGCTTGTTCATTCAAATCATCGCTACGTATTGCAACATCAGCTAATACAATAACTTGGTTTGGTTGAACTTCTAACATACCGCCAGAAAGATAAAGTACTTCTTCAGTATCATCTTCTTTAGTAATTAAAGCCATACCAGGTTTTAGTGAGGTAAGTAACGGTGCATGACCAGGCATAATACCTAACTCACCTTCACTACCTGTGATCTGTAATGATTTAATGCTACCTGAAAATAAGCTTTCGTGTGCACTAACAACATTTAGATTTACAGTAAATAATGCCATTCGACTCGACCTCTTGCTGTGTAGGATTTTGTAGGTCTTTAATAAAGTATCAATTAGATGAAAAATGCTCAGCTAAAGTGACGACCTACAAAATGTCCTACAGATGATTACATCTTATTAGCTTTCTCTACGGCTTCTTGAATTCCGCCAACCATGTAGAATGCTTGCTCAGGTAATTCATCAAATTCACCAGCTAAAATGCCTTTAAAGCCAGAGATGGTGTCTTTTAATGATACGTATTTACCTGGAGAACCAGTGAATACTTCAGCAACGAAGAACGGTTGAGATAAGTAACGCTGAATCTTACGTGCGCGAGATACTGTTTGCTTATCTTCTTCAGATAACTCGTCCATACCTAAGATGGCGATGATATCTTTAAGTTCTTTGTAACGTTGTAATACTGATTGAACGCCACGAGCAACTTCATAATGCTCAATACCAACCACTAAAGGATCTAATTGACGTGAAGTTGAATCTAGTGGGTCGATTGCAGGGTAAATACCTAACTCAGCAATAGAACGTGAAAGTACAACAGTTGCATCTAAGTGAGCAAAGGTTGTTGCAGGAGAAGGATCTGTCAAGTCATCCGCAGGTACGTATACCGCTTGGATTGAAGTGATTGAACCTTTGTTTGTTGAAGTAATACGCTCTTGTAATACACCCATTTCTTCAGCAAGTGTTGGTTGGTAACCAACCGCTGATGGCATACGACCAAGTAGTGCTGATACTTCAGTACCCGCAAGCGTATAACGGTAGATGTTATCAACGAAGAATAATACGTCACGACCTTCGTCACGGAATTTTTCTGCCATTGTTAAGCCGGTCATAGCAACACGTAAACGGTTTCCAGGAGGCTCGTTCATCTGACCGTAAACTAATGATACTTTATCAAGTACATTAGAGTCGTTCATTTCGTGATAGAAATCGTTACCTTCACGTGTACGCTCACCAACACCAGCGAATACTGAGTAACCACTGTGCTCGATTGCGATGTTACGGATAAGTTCCATCATGTTTACAGTTTTACCAACACCAGCACCACCGAATAAACCTACTTTACCACCCTTAGCGAATGGACAAACTAAATCGATTACTTTGATACCTGTTTCTAACAATTCGTTAGACATGGCTTGTTCTGCGTATGCTGGTGCTTCACGGTGAATAGACCAACGGTCTTTTTCGCCAATTGGGCCAGCTTCATCAATAGGGTCGCCAAGTACGTTCATGATGCGACCTAAAGTCTCAACACCAACTGGAACTTGAATAGCATTCCCTGTATTTACTACATTCAGTCCACGACGCAAACCGTCTGAGGTACCCATTGCGATTGTACGTACAACACCGCCACCAAGCTGCTGCTGTACTTCTAGTACTAAACCGTCAAGGTCACCTTCGGTTATGTTTAATGCGTCATATACCTGAGGTACGGCATCTTGTGGAAACTCAACGTCCACAACTGCGCCAATGATTTGGACGACTTTACCTGTACTCATGTTTATTCCTCTTAATTTAAGTTTACCGACTATCCGGTAAACTCTAAGTTAAATTACGAAATTATCTAAAAGTAATTACTCTTAACCTACCGCAGCAGCACCTGCAACAATCTCACCTAATTCTTGGGTGATTGCCGCTTGACGCGCTTTGTTAAATACCAATTGTAAATCGTCAATTAATTCACCAGCATTATCTGTTGCTGCTTTCATTGCGATCATACGGGCTGCTTGTTCACAAGCTAGGTTTTCAACCACCCCTTGGTATACCTGCGATTCAATATAACGAACCAATAATTGATCTAACAATTCATTAGCATCTGGTTCGTATATGTAATCCCAACGATGAGCGATTTGTTCATCGTCAGATTTAGGTAGAGGTAACAACTGATCAACTGTTGGTTGCTGTGTCATTGTGTTAACAAACTTGTTATACACAACATACAACTTATCAATCTGACCATTATCAAAAGCATTAAGCATAACCTGCACGCTACCAACTAAGTCAGTAACAGACGGGTTATCGCCTAAGCCAGATATTTGTGCAGTTACATTTGCGCCCATGTTGTTGAAAAACGAAGTAGCTTTTGAGCCAACTACCGCAAATTCAACTTCAGCTTCTTGTTGCTGCCAAGTAGCAGCATCAGCTAGGACTTTCTTAAATAAGTTAATATTTAAGCCACCACACAAACCACGGTCTGTTGATACAACAATATAGCCAACACGCTTAACTGGACGTTCATTCATATAAGGATGACGATATTCCAAGTTACCAAGCGCGATATGACCGATCACATTTCGTATATTTGTCGCATATGGACGAGAGGCTGCCATGCCCTCTTGCGCTTTGCGCATTTTAGAGGCGGCAACCATTTCCATAGCGTTTGTGATCTTTTGAGTGTTTTGTACACTCGCAATCTTGGTTTTTATTTCTTTACCAACGGCCATGACTCTTTCTCCGAAAAGGTTACTTAATTAAAAACGTCTTACCAAGTTTGCGTCGACTTGAAAGATTCAAGTGCTGACGTCAAGCTTGCTTCGATGTCTTTATCGTAGTTACCAGATTCGTTAATAGTAGCCATAAGCTCAGCTTGGTTGCTGTTCATGTAGGCTTGTAACGCATCTTCAAAGTCATTAACTTTGTTGATTGCTACATCATTTAAGAAACCTTTTTCTGCAGCAAATAAAGAGACTGCAGTTTCAGCAACAGATAACGGGCTGTATTGCTTTTGCTTCATTAATTCAGTAACACGTTGTCCATGCTCTAATTGAGCACGAGTCGCGTCATCTAAATCTGATGCAAATTGAGCGAAAGCCGCTAATTCACGATATTGAGCTAATGCTAAACGGATACCACCACCAAGTTTTTTGATGATTTTAGTTTGAGCAGCGCCACCAACACGAGAAACTGATAGACCAGCATTTACAGCAGGACGAATACCTGAGTTGAATAAATCAGACTCTAGGAATATTTGACCATCGGTAATTGAGATTACGTTTGTTGGTACGAATGCTGATACGTCACCCGCTTGCGTTTCGATGATTGGTAACGCGGTTAAAGAACCTGTTTGGCCTTTCACTTCACCGTTAGTGAACTTTTCAACATAGTCTTCGTTTACACGTGCAGCACGCTCTAATAAACGACTGTGAAGATAGAAAACGTCACCTGGGTATGCTTCACGACCTGGCGGACGACGTAACAGTAACGAGATTTGACGGTAAGCAACAGCTTGCTTAGATAAATCATCATATACAATTAGTGCATCTTCACCGCGGTCACGGAAATATTCACCCATAGAACAACCAGAGTATGGTGCTAGGTATTGTAATGCTGCAGCTTCTGAAGCTGATGCCACAACAACAATAGTATTTGATAACGCGCCGTGCTCTTCTAAGCTACGTACAACGTTAGCAACAGTTGACGCTTTTTGGCCAATTGCTACATAAATACTTTTTATACCTGTGTTCTTTTGGTTAATGATAGCGTCAAGTGCAATCGCTGATTTACCGATTTGACGGTCACCAATGATTAATTCACGCTGGCCTCGACCAATTGGAATCATAGCATCAATTGACTTAATACCAGTTTGTACTGGTTGGTCAACTGATTTACGGTCGATAACACCTGGTGCAACAACTTCTACAGGAGAGAAGCCATCGTTATCAATTGGGCCTTTGCCATCAATTGGTTCACCTAACGTGTTTACTACACGGCCTAAAAGACCACGACCTACTGGTACTTCTAAAATACGACCAGTACCTTTAACTTTTTGGCCTTCCGCTAAATCAGCGTAAGGACCCATTACTACCGCACCTACCGAATCACGGTCTAGGTTTAACGCGATAGCATAACGGCTACCAGGAAGTTCGATCATTTCACCTTGCATTACATCGGCAAGGCCATGGATACGAATGATACCGTCTGTTACAGAAACGATAGTACCTTCGTTACGAGCTTCGCTGACAACGTCAAACTGTTCAATACGATTCTTGATCAGTTCAGCGATTTCAGTGGAATTCAGTTGCATGCTCTGTTCCCTTATCTAAGATTGTAATGTTGTTGCTAAACGGCTCAGTTTACCTTGTACAGAGCCATCAATTACCATGTCACCCGCTTGAACAATCAAACCAGAAACAATGCTTTTATCAACAATACAATTAAGCTTTACTTTACGTGCCAAGCGCTTTTCAAGCGCGGCGCTTAATGTTTTTGTCTGTGCTACTTTTAATTTAACAGCAGAGGTAACATCCACAGTAACTTCTTGTTCAAATTCAGCTTTTAAAGCTACAAATTGCTCAAGTACTTGTGGTAGCACCAACAAACGTTCGTTTTCAGCCATAACTTTTAAAAAGTTTTGGCCTTGACTGTCTACTTGCTCACCACAAACATTTAAAAATAATGTTTGTGCTTGCTCAACTGAAACACCACCAGATAAATAACCAACAATGGTTTCATCTTTAGCAACTTCAGCCGCAAAAGTCAGCTGGGCAAGCCAGCTATCAATTGACTTAGCTTCAACAGCAAAATCGAACGCTGCTTTAGCGTAAGGACGAGCGACAGTTGTCAATTCAGACATAGCTCTTTCCTCTTAAAGTTCAGCGACGAGTTTATCTAAAATGTCGCTATGTGCAGCGGCATCAATTGAACGCTCAAGAATTTTCTCGGCGCCGGCTACAGCAAGAACGGCAACTTGTGCACGAAGTTCTTCTTTAGCTCGGTTACGTTCAGTTTCAATTTCTGCGTGACCAGCAGCTAAGATACGTTCTTTCTCAGCTTGCGCTTTACCAGCAGCCTCCTCAACAATTTTAGCTTCATGCTTCTTAGCAGCGTCTACAATAGATGCAGCTTGAACTTTAGCTTCTTTTAGTTGAGCGGTAGCTTTCTCTTGAGCAAGCTCAAGATCTTTAGCAGCACGGTCTGAAGCAGCAAGTCCATCAGCAATAGTTGCTTGACGAGCTTCAATGGCACCAATAATTGGTGGCCAAACATACTTCATACAGAATATTACAAATACTACAAATGCAATTAATTCACCAACAAGGGTCATGTTAATGTTCATTTGCGTACCTCCTATTTAAATTCGCGGTTAAACAATGGACTTAAAAAATTAAGCACCAACTGCGAATAATAGGTATAAGCCAATCGCAACACCGATCATCGCGATAGCATCGATAAGACCCGCTACAATGAACATTTTTACTTGAAGTTGTGGTGCAAGTTCAGGTTGACGAGCAGCTGATTCTAAGAATTTGCCACCTAATAGACCAAAACCAATCGCAGTACCTAAAGCACCAAGACCGATTAGTAACGCAACAGCGATATATAACATATTTATCTCCGGTTAATTAAAGTTATAAAGTTAAAAATTAAAAAATGTAAAAAACTCTTATTTAAGACTGAAACAGTTCAGTCTTGAAATTTGTTTTGGGCTTCCTGCCCTATCCACCCTACGGGCCGAATAAATTCGTATTAATTTGCTCCGTGCAAATTAGTGATCTTCATGCGCTAAACTTAAATACAAGATAGTTAGCATCATAAAGATAAACGCCTGCAATGGGATAACCAACAAGTGGAAAGCTGCCCATAAAAAGTGTACTGGCAACTGGAACAAACCAATTGTTGCAATCAGTAAGAAAATTAACTCACCCGCATATAGGTTACCGAACAAACGTAAGGCTAATGATAATGGACGTGCTAATAAGGTAACCATCTCAAGAATAAAGTTCACCGGGTATAAAGACCAGTGACCAAAAGGTTGAGTTGTCAGCTCTTTAATAAAACCACCAACACCTTTGATTTTAATTGAGTAGTAAATAATAAGAATAAATACACCTAATGCTAAAGCAAAAGTCATATTTGGATCGGTTGTTGGTACTGCTTTCATGTACTCAACACCCATCAATGCGAATAAGGTAGGAATTAAATCTACAGGTACCCAATCCATTGCGTTCATTAAAAGAACCCAAACAAAGATTGTAAGCGCTAAAGGAGCAATAAGGTCGTTTTTGCCATGGAATGTGCTTTTAACACTATCGTCGACAAATTCAACAACCATTTCAACTGCACATTGCCACTTACCGGGAACACCAGTAGTCGCTTTTTTTGCAACTGAACGAAATGATAAAATGAATACTAAGCCCAAAAATATAGACCAACCTAACGTATCTAAGTGAAGGGCCCAAAAGCCTTCTCCAACTGTAAGATTCTGTAGATGGTGTTTAATATATTCTTGGCTGGTTAATTCAGCACCTGAAGCCATATTAATTGTCCCAAAAGATTAAAGTTTAAAAATAAATTAGCCGTTATTTTTAATGAATAACGGTGTGAGTAATGGTAAAAGCATTACTACGCAAAACATACAAAAAAATGGTATTGGCAGCAGCACTAAGAATTTGAATGACAATGCAAATAAAACAGCTGTTAATATCATTTTTAACTTAACGCCACTAAAAAATGAGTCGACCACTTTTTTTGAAGCGTTAGCGCCAGCATATTTAAATGCTTTAATGGCAAAAACTATTTGGGGAATTAAAGCGACAATACCACCTGTTAAAACAGATGTGGCATATAGGCTATCCCATATAAACCAAGTTATGATGCTACTTAATAATACAACTAATGTAATAAATATAATTTGCTGTTTTGCAAACCTACGCCCTATTTGGGTTAGTTTATTTTTCATATTATTGTTATACAGCAAACCTAAAAAGTTCATCAAGCACAAAAAAAAGACAACGAAATTAAATCGTTATCTTAAGATTACTTTTTCAGGTGAACATCAACAGTAAAAAGTTGGCTCAATTATACTTAGATTGACCCCTTTTGCAATAAAATAGGGAGAGCATTGCCCGTTATTTGTGCGAATGAGACCTATATTTATTTTTGATATAGCTGTCACCCCCAATTTGGGTGTTTTTTATGCTTTGTTTTTCTCTTCTACTTAATGTTTTATAGACAGCGCTATGCCCTTGTACTAACATTGAATTATTCAAACTAGGGTAAAAGATATTACAGCCACTTTACAACGAAGTGAGGTCCTTTTCCTTCACTAATTTTTTAAAGTAGCAAGGAAACCTTCATGAAAATAATAATAGTTGGGGCTGGCCAAGTTGGTGCTACATTAGCTGAAAACCTTGTTGGTGAAAAAAATGATATTTCGATTATTGATACCAACGAAGAAAGGTTACATCAACTGCAAGACAAATTAGATTTACAAGTTATTACCGGTTCGGGAAGCCATCCTGAGGTACTAAAACAAGCAGGTGCCGATGATGCACATATGGTTATCGCTGTAACACGCGATGATGCCATGAATATGATAACTTGCCAAATATGCTCTACGTTATTCAAAACTAAAAAGAAAATAGCTCGTATACGCTCGAATCAAATTCTAAAATATAAAGAAGACTTATTTCACGAACACCAGGTCCCTATCGATCACGTTATTGCACCTGAAGACCTCGTCACAAAAGATATCTCCCGCCTAATAGATTACCCAGGCGCACTTCAAGTATTGGACTTTGCAGATGGGAAGGTCAGTTTAGTCGCTGTAAAAGCATACTATGGTGGCCTTTTAGTTGGTCATGCCTTATCTACATTACGAGAACACATCCCGAATATTGATACCCGAGTAGCGGCTATATATCGAAATGGTAAACCAATTAGGCCATTAGGTACTACCGTTATTGAAGCTGATGACGAAGTATTCTTTATTGCGGCCAGTATCCATATTCGTGCTGTTATGTCTGAACTACAAAAGCTCGACCCCGCTTATAAACGTATTATGATTGCTGGTGGCGGCAATATAGGTGCAGGTTTAGCTCGACTATTAGAAAAAAATCATGACGTAAAGCTTATTGAGCGATCTGAAGAACGTGTCAAAAAACTCTCCTCAGAATTAAATAATACGTTAATCCTTCCTGGTGACTCTTCTGATCAAGAGATGCTTATCGAAGAAGCCATAGACGAATTTGATTTATTTATTGCGGTTACTAACGATGATGAAGCGAATATTATGTCATCGTTACTCGCCAAAAAGCTTGGCGTTAGAAAAACCATGGTATTGATTCAACGTGATGCTTATATGGGTTTATTACAAGACAGCACCATCGACATCGCCATATCACCACAACATGCAACTATTTCCGCACTTTTAACGCACGTTAGAAAAGGTGAAATATTGAATGTGTATAGTTTACGAGGTGGTTCTGCTGAAGCGATAGAGATAGTAGCTAAAGGTTCAGAAAAGTGCTCTAAGGTTGTAGGAAGAACTGTTGGTGAGATAAAGCTGCCTCCAGGAACAACGATTGGTGCGATTGTACGTCAAGAAGAAGTTCATATTGCCCACTCAAGTACGCTTATCCATGAAAATGATCACATTATTTTATTCTTGGTTAACAAACGTTATATTTCTGATGTTGAAAAACTGTTTCAAGTAACGGCTACATTGTTTTAGCAACAAAGATAAGAGATTAGCAACTAGCCCTTTTTGCCCGCAGATGAACAGGATAAGAGCGGATGAGACACTAGACCTTTTTAGGTAAGAGCAAATGACAATCACCACCACAGAGCACACCGAGAGGCTTCGCCTTTCACCGAGAAAAGAAGAAAAATTCACTGGCTC
>CAWVWK010000060.1:0-14083 GCA_963933725.1 uncultured Colwellia sp. | reverse complement strand
ACCTAGTTAAGAGTGAATTAGTTAAAGGTCAGCTAGCTCAAAGAGAACTAGCTAAGAAAGGAACTATTAAGAAAAAATAAGCGACTATACAGCCGCATAGCTTTGCTTTGTTTCTTTATACTGTTCAACCATATTAGTTACAGCATCAGGACATAGCTCGCGCAAGCCACTTAATAACATGTGTTTTTTCCCGCTACCTACAACTTCATCATTTGATATTAAGTCGAAGTTTAGCCATGCGTCACCACGTTTTCCATCGATAGAAAGCGTAGTTTCGGCAAGTTTTAAAGTGACGTTTTCAATATCGAGGCGATTTAAGTTTATCTCCATGCACTGATACATCACCATAGGCCTTGCAGGGTTTATCATAACCTTTTTTTCTTTCATTAAGTTAACAAGTATCCCTGGAAAGGTTTGCCCAGAAAAATCAACATAAGCTTTTGTTAATGAGTTAATTAAAGAGTCGCATAAAGTTTTTTCACCGTCGGCATGAACAGTTAAATAAGTTTTATTATTATCATCTTTGATATCAAACTTGTCGTTTATAACAGAAGGAAAGGTAAGTCCGATAGCATCAGTAACCATACCTGAAAAGTCAAAACGCATGGTTTTGTGCAAACCAGACTTGGCAATAACAATAGAGAAAAGTAAGTCACCTGGTACACAAAAACGCTTGGCATCTATATTATGCAAAGGGTTAAAGTCATCGGCTACTTGTTTGGCAAAGTCACTGCCTTGTTGGCGGGTAAAGGTAATTTTATCGTTATCGATAGGACAATATTTTTTAATAAACATACTTTCATTCTTTTGTTACGATTTTCGAAGGCGTAGTCTAGCAAAATAAAATAAGGATATCGAAAGAACATTGGCAAAAACAAACTAAGCAGACCTCTTGTCACTAAAATGGCTGAGGTATTATTACAGCTAGATTCTGACTAATCAGCATATCTTAAGCTGTATGATTTAATCAGTAGGGCTTAATCAGTATGGTTCAAAAAAGTATGAACTTTCTCTTCTTTAACTTTTTTAGACAGTTTCCTCAGCTTATACTCTTTTTGACAAGCATCACTTCGACTTGTAGCCTCTTCAGCATAGGCAAGCGTTACTGGTCGGCGTACCCGCGTGTATTTTGCACCCAGTGTACTATTGTTATGTTCTTTAACTCTTCGTTTTAAATCTGTTGTCACACCAGCATATAAGCTATTATCATTACATCGAAGTAAGTAGACAAACCATTGGTTATTTTCTGTATTCATGTGGTTCAAGTGTCAGGTAGATTTATGTTGGTTATAGCACACAATATTACGTTATCCATAGCAGAAGTTGAAATAACGGCTATTCGAGCTCAGGGCGCTGGTGGTCAGCATATAAATAAAGTATCTACTGCGATACATTTACGGTTTGATATTCGTCTCTCTAGTCTACCTGATGATTATAAAAAACGATTGCTTGGTTATAATGATCAACGTATCACCAAAGAAGGTGTCATTGTCATCAAGTCCCAAGGCTCAAGGAGCCAAGATACAAACAGGCAAGAGGCGATTAAAAAGCTTATTCAGCTGATTCAACAAGCCAACATTAAAATTAAAGCAAGACGAGCAACTAAGCCAACCAAGAGCTCGATAAAAAAACGTCTTGATGGCAAAAATAATAGAAAACAGTTAAAACAAAGCCGTCAAAAGGTGAGCTTTTAATCAAGCTTAACTGACAGCTTAAATAACCTTTAGATAACATAGTTAAATTAAAGAGCAATAATATGCAAATGACCCCAGTTGGTTCCTTGGAAAAAATGACATCTAGTCTCGACGGCCAAGGTAATGTTCAATACCACTTACCTTTAAAAGGTATTAATGAGGGAGATAAAGCACAGAGCATCCCGTTAAACCCACTCATTGGCAAAGCGATCACCTTACATTTTAATGGAAAAATCACCTGCAAGCATTGTGGTAAAAAAACCAATAAAAGTTTTTCACAAGGATTTTGTTTTCCGTGTATGCGAAAACTTGCTCAATGTGATATGTGTATTATGAAGCCTGAAACGTGTCATTTTGAGCAGGGTACCTGTAGGGAGCCAGAGTGGGGTGAAGCTAACTGTATGGTTGATCACTTTGTTTATCTTTCGAATACCTCAGCTTTAAAAGTAGGTATCACCAGACATACACAACTACCAACCCGATGGATTGACCAAGGGGCTACACAGGCACTTCCTATTTTTAAAGTAAGTACTCGCATACAGTCTGGGCTTGTAGAAACTGCTTTGGCAGAGTTTGTTTCAGATAAAACTAATTGGCGAGCAATGTTAAAGGGTAGTAATGAACCAATAGATTTAAAGGCAAAAGCTGCAGAATTGATCCCACATATTTCAGCGCGTTTAGAAGAAATAGCTTTAAAATATGGTGCTGATGCCGTTGAGCAACTCGATGAAAAAGTAGTAGATATTCATTACCCAGTGACTGAATACTTAACAAAAATATCTTCGTTTAACTTTGATAAAACGCCGATAGTTTCAGGAATTTTACTCGGAATAAAAGGCCAGTACTTAATTTTTGATAGTGGGGTGATTAATTTACGAAAATTTACTTCGTACCAAATTGCTGTTGAATATTTATAACAATTTCATTTAGTTTTGCGCTGCGAAATATATATGGGTAAGTGACAACGGAGACTTTTTAGCAGGCTCAATATTATCTATTCAGCCTGATATGCACCTTAAACTTTGTCTCTTAACCCTTAGTTTCTTTTACCATTTAGTCTAACCCATTCCTCTTCAACAGTAATGGGTTCCATATCACACCATTGACCATAAATGTTTTGTAAGTTTTGTGCCTGTTCTTCTAAGACGCCAGATAAGGCGACAAGACCATTATCAGCAACATAAGCCATTATTATTGGTGCTAATTCTTTTAATGGCCCTGCTAATATATTAGCTACAACCACATCGGCTTTCATAGTGGGTTGATCTTTAGGTAAATAGAGTTCAAGTCTCTCTTCTACATTATTACGTTTAGCATTAGCCAGGCTGGCTTGAAGTGCTTGTGGGTCGATATCAATACCTATCACTTTTTTAGCGCCTAGCTTTAATGCTGCTAATGATAAAATACCTGAACCACAGCCGAAATCGACAACGGTTTTTTCTTTGAGATCTAAACTATCTAGCCAAGTTAGACATAACGCTGTCGTTGGGTGGGTTCCTGTGCCAAACGCTAAACCTGGATCTAACATAACGTTTACAGCTTGCGGATCAGGAACTTCTCGCCAGCTAGGGCAAATCCATAAGCGTTCACCAAACTTCATAGGGTGAAAGTTATCCATCCACTCTCTTTCCCAGTCTTTGTCTTCAAGTTGCTCGAGCTTATATTGCATATTCTCTTTATCGGGATGAATACTTTTTAAGTAGCTGAGCACTTTATCCATATCATGATTCGCTTCAAATAAGCCCATCACAACAGTATTTGACCAATAGACAACTTCGTCACCAGGTAGTGGCTCATAAATCGGAGTATCTTGCGCATCAATAAAGGTTACAGCTTGCGAGCCACTGGCACTTAACCAATCACTATACTTTTCCGCATTTTCTTCATTCGCGCTTAATCTTAGCTGTATCCAAGGCATGATATTTTTCCAATTGTTTGTTTTGACAAAAACTTCAAGTATAACCGTGACTGGTAATATGCTAATAAAGTCAGCGGTATTTTTAGTTGATAACTTGAGAGGTTATCTTGTAGTTAAGTGGGTATAAGTTTAACATTCATTATCATAAATTTTCGGTTAATTTCACCAATAAAGGAAAAAAATTGATGTTAGATTTACTTCCAGATCTTTTTGATCAATATCCAGACTCTCTAAAACTTGCAGAGCCCCTGTTTAACGATTATGGCGCAAAGCCTATTTTTTCTGGTGAAATCGTTACGGTTTCTTGTTTTAACGACAATTCTAAAGTTAAGGAGCTTGTTGCGACAAATGGTCAAGGTAAAGTTATGGTGATTGATGGTAAGGGCTCTACCGACAGAGCGCTGCTAGGCGATATGCTGGCCGAACAGGCTGTTAAGAATGGTTGGCAAGGGATTGTGATTTATGGCTGTATACGTGATGCAGGAACGATTGGTCTACTACCCTTGGGTGTTAAAGCGTTAGGGTGTTGCCCTATAAAAACCAAAAAGCTTGGTGTAGGTATCGTAAATAATGATGTTTATTTTGCTGGACTTCACTTTACACCGGGTCATTTTCTTTATGCTGACAAGAATGGCTTAGCAATAAGCCAGCATTATTTGGAGCTGTAAACTTGCAATACTTCCCCATTTTTCTCACAGGATCAGAGCTTTCTGCCATCGTCATCGGCGGTGGAGAAGTTGCTGCTCGCAAAATTGAATTGTTGCTAAAATCGACTCGTCATATCACTATAATGGCAAAAGTTATCAGCCCTCGTGTTGAAAACCTAATCGCTGAGCATCAATTGACACGACTTCCACATAATTATCGCGCTGGTTTCCTATCCGATATGACACTGGTTATTGCAGCTACAAATAGTACAGAGGTGAATGCCGAAGTAGCCGCCGAGGCCAATCATTTAAATATTCTAGTCAATGTGGTTGATGAGCCGCAGCTATGCACTTATATTACACCCGCTATTATTGATAGAGCGCCAATGTTAATCGCTTTATCAAGTTCTGGTCGAGCGCCTATTTTACTTCGAATGCTGCGAGAGCGGATTGAAAAACAATTACCTAGTCAGTATGGTAAGTTAGCTGAATTTTCTTTTAAATTTCGTGATTTAGTGAAAGAAAAAATTAATAGCCTAGTGCAAAGACGTCTTTTTTGGGAAGAAATTTTACGAGGGGATGTTGGTGAAAAAGTTTTAAATGGCCAGCAATCGATTGCAGAAGTTGAGTTTAGAAAACAACTCGCTAAAGGAGATGTTTCTGCTCGTGGTAAATTATCATTTATCTACATAAAAAGTGGCGATCCTGACGATTTAACATTGAAGGCACATCGTTGTTGCCAGTTTACTGAGACTGTTTTTTTTCAAAAAAACATAGGTTTTAATCTATTAGAGTATGTAAGAAGAGATGCTGAAAAAGTAGACTATACGGACGAGCCACTTGACAAAACGCTACGTATGGCTTTGGCTGAGGCTGAGAAAGAAAGAAAAGTTGTTTTCTTATTTTATCAAGAGACTAACAAACTTTCAGACGCTTTATCCGAGCTACTTTTGAGTCAAGCACAAAAAGATCTGATAGAGTATTATACTTGCGGGCATTAGTTTTATAGCGATTCAATTAAGTTATTGCGCACTTGCCCTGATTCATTTTTCCTTTGTACAACACGACCACAAATTTAATGGCATTGGGATTCTTTCTAAAAAGAGACTTAATGATCAAAAAAGCCAACCTTTAAGTGTTCAAAAGGTTGGCTTTAACATATTACGCTTATCGATAATTTACGCGTTATGCACCTTTAATGCGAACGATATCAGCACCAAGCGCTTGTAGTTTATCTTCTATTCGTAAGTATCCTCTATCGATATGATAGATACGATCAACCTGTGTTGGGGTTTGCGCAACTAAACCTGCAATGACTAGGCTAGCTGAAGCTCGTAAGTCAGTTGCCATAACTTGAGCGCCATTTAAACTATCAACACCCTTTACGATGGCTGTATTACCTTCAAGCTCGATGTTGGCTCCCATTCTTTGTAATTCAGGCACATGCATAAAACGGTTTTCAAAAATCGTTTCTACTACCTTCGCGCTTCCTTCTGCTAAAACATTCATTGTCATAAATTGAGCTTGCATGTCTGTTGGGAATGCAGGATGTGGTGCCGTTTTTATGTTTACCGCTTTTGGCTGCTGACGCATTGTTATCTCTATCCAGTCAGTACCTGTTTCGATGTCTGCGCCGGCTTCTTGTAATTTACCTAAAACAGCTTCTAGAGCAGAAGGATCGGTATTTAAACATTTTACCTTGCCTTGTGTTACAGCTGCAGCGACAAGGAATGTACCTGTTTCAATTCTGTCAGGCATTACACGGTATTCACTACCACGAAGCTCTGTAACACCTTCAATTGTTAAGGTATCAGTACCTGCACCTGAAACTTTTGCTCCCATGCTATTTAAGCAGTTAGCTAAATCAACTATTTCAGGTTCTTTAGCAGAGTTTTCAATAATGGTCGTACCGTTTGCAAGTGCTGCGGCCATCATTAAGTTCTCTGTACCGGTAACACTTACCGTATCCATGAAAATAGTAGCACCTTTTAATTGACCTTGATTTTTAGCAACAATGTAGCCATTTTCAACGTTAATATTGGCACCCATCAATTTTAACCCTTGGATATGCAAGTTAACGGGTCTTGCTCCAATGGCACAACCGCCGGGTAAAGACACCTCTGCATGTCCCATACGAGCTAGTAATGGTCCAAGCACTAAAATTGAAGCACGCATGGTTTTTACAAGTTCGTATGGTGCTAGGCAAGTTTCAATATGGCTTGCATCTATACTGACAGTATCATCACTTAGCCATTCACATTTAGCGCCTAGTTGCCCTAAAAGTTTTACGGTGGTTAAGATGTCGTTAAGCTGCGGTACATTACTAAAAACAATAGGTGTTTTTGATAATAACGCAGACATTAAAATAGGAAGAGCGGCGTTTTTCGCGCCTGATATTGTGACTTCGCCAGTTAAGGTAGCGCCACCTGTTACTTTAAATGCATCCAAAATAAACTACTTATTTAAAATTATTAATGAAATATTCGACCAGTATACCCAAAAAATAGCGTTTGACTACATATTGAATAATTTATCTCGTTGCCACTGTGCTTTAGTGAAGGTCTTAACCGTTACAGCATGGATGGTTCCATTTTGTATCTGCTCTGATAATGAAGCAAAAACAACTTGTTGTCTTTTAACTCGGCTTAACCCTTCAAAAAAATCTGCTACAGCCATAACGGAACATTGAGAGCCATCAAATTTCACATGCAGTTCATCAAGTTCTAATGCATCATTGATAAGCTTTTCTATTTCACTTACTTCCATTTTCTTTCCTTTAATATTTTGGTTACTACTTTTAACGGTTTGTTTAGTTTTATTGTATTTTTTGTGTTGCTTGCTAATCTTGCTAAATTAATCACAAGGGTCAGCATTCATTAGAGGAAGCAAACCTTCAACACCACTTAATGTGATTAACTTATTTAATTGGCTAGGTAAATCGGTAAACAATAGCAAGGACTGTTGTCTTTGATTTTTTTCAAGTAACTCAAATAACCAAGCAAGCCCCGCGGTATCTATTTTACTAACACCTTGTAAGCTTAGTACTGTTTTTTTATTATTTAGCAAAGCTTTAATTGAATTATCTGCAATAAAAGAAATTGTTTGTCGAGTTAACTCCCCTGACAAAAAAGCTTTATCGTTAAGTAGAGATAGATTAACAGTCGTCACGTTTTATCCTTTATTATTTTTAAAAACAATATTTCGCTTACTTTTTTCTTTTAACATCTCGGTAACATAAGCAAGACCTTTTTGTCGAATTAGGGGGCCTAGTTCTGCTTGTTTACTATCAAGTAAACTAACACCTTCAGCAACCATATCAAAAGCTTTCCATTCTAAAGTCTTTGGATCTAATCGTACTTTAAAAGAAACATCTATGTTCTCGCGCCCAGGCATGACTATTTCGGTTTTAATAGCAACGATTCGCTTGCCACTAAAATCTCTCTCTGGTGAGAATAATACTTCTTGATTGTCATATAAGGTAAATACTTGTGCATAGGAAGTAACGAGATAATCAAGGAAAACGGGTACAAATGCTTGTCTCTCTTCTTTTGTTGTATGCTTGATGTGCTTACCTATAACTTTAAACGCAGAGTATTTGTAATTAACGTAAGGCATTAACTCTTCAGCAACGACACTCTTTAGTAGGTTTGGATTTTTCTTAATGGCGGCACTTTGTAATGCAAAACGTTTAAAAGTAATGCCGGCTACCGATTCAATCATTTTATACGGATTTTTCTTGTCAACACTCAGCGCTGTATTATCTGTTTGCTCTGCACTAACACTATCATCTTTTGCAGGTTGAGCATAAGTATAAGTCACCGGTAAAAAAGCAATAATAGCTATCATTATTGACATCTTAGCCCGTACGACAGACTTTAAGGTACTTACTTTCATTACTCTTCACTTCCTTGACTAAATAAAAACTGACCGATTAACTCTTCTAACACTAAGGCTGACTTTGTATCTTCAACGAAGTCTTCAGCAACCAACATGTCTATATCTTCATCGATAAAGCCGGGTTGTAAGCCTATGTATTGCTCACCAAGCAAACCTGCCGTTAAAATAGCCGCTGAAGTTGCTTCAGAAAAGTTTGTATATTGATTATAAATATTCATTGTCACAACAGGGCTATAATCTTCAGTATCTAACTGAATGTCAGTGACCCTACCCACAACGACCCCACCGACTTTAATAGGAGAGCGGACCTTTAATCCGCCAATATTGTCAAATTTCGCATAGAGATTATAGGTTTCTCCTGTACCAGATATATCAGTTGTTGCTACTTTAAAAGAAAGCATGAGCAAGGCTACAATCCCAAGCGCAACAAAACCACCAACCATTAATTCAATTTTTTTTGAAACCATATTCACCACCAAACGCTTTATGTTTGTTATTTATTAAATTCTTTAGCTATTGCAACCTAATAAATCATTACATATAGCGTCTTCTTTTATTGTTAACTGTTTTATCTTGTCTGAGCTATTTGTATACTCAGTTCTTCGTTGAAAATTTTATACCTAGCCTATTCAATAATTATATTCGAGGCTTTCTGCATACTGTTTATCTATGTTCATTATGGCAAGAAAGATCACTTCTTGCGTAAAATAGCAATTACTTAGTAAACATGAGTGCAGTTAAAATAAAGTCTAAAAAGAGCACTAATAATGACGAATGAACTACCGTAGCCGTTGTTGCTTTGGCTATACCTTCAGAAGTCGGTTCACAAGAGTAGCCTTTATAAACAGCTATCCATGAGACAACAAATGCGAATACTACGCTTTTTATAATGCCGTTAAGAATATCTTTTTGAAAATCAACTTGGTTTTGCATTACAGACCAGAATGTACCCGCATCTACACCTAGCCAATCAACACCGACAACATGCGCGCCTAAAATACCTACCATAGAAAAAATAGCCGCTAGTAATGGTAAGCTAATGAAACCAGCCCAAAACCTTGGTGCAATAACACGTCTTAAAGGGTCAACGGCCATCATTTCTAGACTTGATAATTGTTCTGTTGCTTTCATCAAACCAATTTCTGCTGTTAAAGCAGAGCCAGCTCTCCCCGCGAATAATAAGGCAGCTACAACCGGTCCAAGTTCCCTCAATAAAGATAAAGCAACCATAGGCCCTAAGCTTGCTTCAGCACCGAAGTCTACTAAAATCGTATAGCCTTGCAGAGCTAAAACCATGCCGATGAAGGTTCCTGAAACCATTATAATAATGAGCGACATAACACCCACGCTATGCATTTGTTTTATAAGTAAAGGCGTACCTTTTTTAAAATCAGGCCTGCGAACTATCGCTTGAAGCAATACAAGAACAGCTTGACCTAAGCCAGAGATTAAGGCCATCGTACCACGACCTAGTTGTTGAATCTTATCCATTATGAACACCTAAATGGGTCTTTAAGTTACCAGTTAAAGGTTTAATTAACTCATCTTTATAATCATTAGCTGGGTAATGAAATGGAACAGGGCCATCCGCTTCACCTTGAACAAACTGTCTAACTAAAGGAGACTGGTCAGCTTTTATTTGCTCAGGTGTTCCATGACCGATTATTTTTTTATCGGCAATAATATAAATATAATCGGCAATACTCATCACCTCAGGTACGTCATGCGTAACCACAACCGATGTTAGCTCAAGAGAATCATTTAATAAGCGTATTAAGCGCACAATAACTCCCATCGAAATAGGGTCTTGGCCGGCGAAAGGTTCATCATATAAGATAAGTTCAGGATCTAGGGCGATAGACCTAGCTAAAGCAACACGCCTTGCCATACCCCCAGATAATTCTGAAGGCTGCAGATCTCTAGCCCCTCTTAAACCTACCGCTTCAAGTTTCATCAAAACGATTTTCTCAATTAACGACTCTGGCAAATTGCTGTGTTCACGAATCGGGAAGGCGATATTATCAAAGACACTCATATCGGTGAACAAAGCACCACTTTGAAACAACATGCCAATATCTTTTCTTATTTTATATAATTCGTTGCGAGAAAGGGCAGGTATGTTTCTTCCTTTAAAATAAATACTGCCTTTGTCTGGTTTTATTTGTCCACCCATTAACCGCAATAAGGTGGTTTTACCAATACCGCTAGGACCCATAATGGCAGTTACTTTGCCTTTTTCAATTGAAAGACTAATATCGTCATAAATAACACGCTCACCTCTTTTGAAGGTAAGGTTTTTAACATCAACCAATGTTTTTTTACTGTCGGTCATATTTGTGGACTAACCTTTAAAGAGAGTTGTTTGGAAGTCGTTTGAATGAGTTCATTATATCCGTATAAAGTTCATTAAGAAAATTTTCAATAATTTTATCTCATTATCCCTAAATCTTCATTAGAAATAATCACTTTGTTCAAAACAGATGTTAGCAGATGTAACTTGAGGGGGTTAATTCATCTTTTTTGCTGTTTTTTTTAATAATTACTTTGTTTTTCTTCACATAAGAGCGACAATTTAACCCTATTCAAGAAAGTGATGAAATCATTTTGAATAATTACCTTGCTATGCCTTATGGAGCGTCGAATGTTTGAACAAATCACAATTTTAATTTTATCACTCATGGTACTTGTTTGGAGTGCTGATAAATTTGTTTATGGCGCATCTTCCTTAGCCGCAAATCTTGGTGTTTCCCCAATGATTATAGGCTTAACCATTGTGGCTATGGGGTCTTCTGCACCTGAGATGATGGTAGCCGCTGCAGCGGCAATGAATGGTAACCCCGATACAGCTGTAGGGAATGCAATTGGTTCAAATATTACTAATATTGCACTTGTGCTTGGTATGACCGTGTTAATTAAACCATTAAGCATAACTTCAGGGACAATTAAAAAAGAACTTCCGCTTTTATTGATACTCTCCTTTTTTACCTATTTTCTTTTTTCTGATAATTTCTTTAGCTTTACTGAGGGCATGGAACTCATTATGGGTTTCTTTATTTTTATTGGCGTATTGCTGATACAAGCCATTAGAGAAAGAAAAGAAAATGCTTTGAGTGATCAAATGTTAATCGAAGCAGAATCTGAAATAGAAGAAAAAACAACACCGTTTTTATCTATTGTTTGGTTGGTCGTTGGGATTATTGCTTTAGTTGCGAGTGCCAAATTTTTAGTAGGCTCATCTATTTTTATCGCTAAATATTTTGGTGTAAGCGATCTTGTCATTGGACTAACAGTTATTGCTATAGGAACAAGTTTACCGGAGCTAGCTGCCAGTATTGCCAGTGTATTAAAGGGTGAGGATGATTTAGCGATGGGTAATATCATCGGTTCCAATATCTTTAATATACTTGCCGTTTTACCTTTTGCTGCCTTAATCGCACCAGGACCTATCAACCCAGAAGCAATCCAAAGAGATATACCTGTGATGTTGGGCATTACCATTTTATTATTTATAATTTCTTTTAGTAGAAAACGCGGTAATTTCAGGTTGACAAGAGTTAAAGGTGGGTTATTAGTGCTTGGTTTTGTTGGATATCAAACGTTATTATTTAATCAAGTAATGGCGTAAGTTTTTAGTTTGCTTTAGATCAAAATAAAATTTCAAATAGCCTATCATCACCTTAAATAGCTATATGATTAAAATAAAAAAATAGCAATGCAATTTCAACTATTTTATACATAGAGAACATATGAAAAATTTTAAAGAGCTGGCTACTAATGTGATACGCATTGAACAAAATGCAATAGCTGAGTTATTAGAGTATGTTGACGATGCATTTGAAAAAGCATGTCAATTGATGTTCAATTGCGAAGGCCGAGTCATTGTATTAGGTATGGGGAAGTCAGGCCATATTGGTGGGAAAGTAGCTGCAACTTTAGCGAGTACTGGTACACCTTCTTTCTTTGTGCATCCTGGCGAAGCAAGCCATGGTGATTTAGGTATGATTACTACCAATGATGTGGTGTTATGTATATCGAATTCAGGTGAAACTAGTGAGATCCTCGCTATTACGCCCGTAATAAAGCGCATAGGTGCTAAACTCATTGCTATGACAGGCAATATTAACTCAACCTTAGCTCAGCTTTCAGATACGCATGTTTGCACAAAAGTAAGCGTTGAAGCTTGCCCATTAGGATTAGCACCTACCTCTAGTACGACAGCGGCACTTGTTATGGGAGACGCACTTGCTGTTGCACTTCTTAATGCTCGTGATTTTACAGCGGATGACTTTGCGCTTTCTCATCCAGGTGGTAGCTTAGGGAAACGGCTATTATTGCGATTACAAGATATCATGCACACAGGTGAGCGATTACCAGTTATTAATGAAAAAGCACCGATTAAAGAAGCTTTAGTTGAAATGTCACATAAAGGCCTAGGTATGACAGCTGTAGCTAATGATAACAATCAATTGGTTGGGTTGTTTACTGATGGTGATTTACGTCGAATTCTAGATGAAAAAATTGATATTCATGCTGATCCTGTATGCAGTGTTATGACACATAATCCAACAGTGGCAACAGCAGATATGCTAGCAGCACAAGCGCTCAATATCATGGAAGAGAAAAAAATTAATGGATTAATTATTGTTGATAATAACAAAATGCCTATTGGTGCTATGAATATGCACGACTTACTTAGTTCGGGAGTTTTATAATGCAGTCTTTATATGGCGAAGTTAGCAGCGATATCGTTGCAAAAGCAAAGAATATTAAATTATTAGTTTGTGATGTAGATGGTGTGTTTTCAGATGGTAGAATTTATTTGGGTAACAATGGTGAAGAACTTAAAGCTTTTCATACAAAAGATGGTTTTGGTATTAAGGCGCTGGCTGCAAGCGGTGTTGTTATTGCCATTATCACTGGCAGGCGTTCAGCTTTAGTGGCTAATAGAATGAAAGCACTCAATGTAACTCACATTATTCAAGGGGAAGAAAATAAGCTCCCAGCGCTAGAGCGCTTAATTAAATCATTGCAACTTTCGATGGAACAAGTAGCCTATATAGGCGATGACGTTCCAGATTTAGCCTGCATTAACGCAGTACATTTAGGTATTAGTGTTAAAGATGCTCACCCGCTTGTCGTTCAAGATTCAAATTATACAACTTTCATGCTGGGAGGTTTTGGTGCAGTAAGGGAAGTTTGTGATTTAATAATGCAAAGCCAAGGAACATTAGCACAGGCTAAAGGCGCAAGCATATGAACCGTTTAGATGCTTTAACTATTACGGCGGTTTTAGTAAGCTTAATTACTTATGGTGTAATTGAGTGGCAAGCAGATAAGCTCATCCCTGAAGCCGCTTCAGAATCAGTGGAAAAACCAAATTTCATCGCTTTAGAGTTAAAAAGTAAAATTTACGCATCGGATGGTAGTTTATCGCATGTGGTTAATGCTGAAAAAATGGAACATTTTGAAGAAAGTAAAGTCACAGAGTTTAAATTCCCCCACTATACAATTTATCCCAGTGAAGGAAATAACTCTGTTAGAGAGTTAAACAAACAAAATGACTCATTACAAGTTAAGTCTACAGAAGTTGAAAACGATGGAAACTCGAATGTTGCTATTTTTCCTAGTCAAAAATCTCCTTGGAAGTTAAGTGCAAAAGAGGCGACACTTTACAAAGACAATCGGGTTGTATTAAATAGTAGAGTTAGGCTAAAAGCAGTAGATAAAGAAAGTATCATTCAAGAAGTGCACTGCAAGCATTTAGAGCTCGACTTAACAACGAATATCATCAGCTCGGAACAAACGGTGATGATTCAAGGAAAAGATTTTACCATTTACGGATCCGGGTTAAGTATCGACTTAAATAAAAGAACCATGATTTTGTCCGAACATGTGCGTACAATTTATAAGAAAATATAAGAAAATAT
>CAWVWK010000059.1:0-14257 GCA_963933725.1 uncultured Colwellia sp. | reverse complement strand
ATTCTTTTTAACGTTATGAAATATATTAAAATATTATTGATATTACGTGTGGTTATCACTAAGCTAATATAACTAAAATGTTTAATAAGAAATACAGAATAAAACAAGACGAAAAATTAATAAACGTATAATAATCATTACATTACTCCCATTTTCACTCTTCTCTTCGACGTTTTAAGTCATGCTTTCGCCGACGTTAATATTTTTTCCACCTTCATTGCCTCAAATTCAATTGCCTCAAATTTAATCGTCTCTACCTTAAGCCCAGTCAAAACTTCAAGTGCAACTTTAAGCGAGAAACGGTCAACGCCCTCTTTAGAAGAATTAAAGAATATGACAACAAAGCTAAAGTACTTTGACGAAGTACTCACAAGCTCGGTATTAAGTTATGCCTTTTCGGGCGAAGAAAAGTGGTTAGACAGATGCAATGAATATGAACCTAAATTAGCCTAATTGATAAAAAATTACTTGTCCAGCAACATCAAAAAGATGCTCAGTTTATCAAGAAAATAAATAACATTAACAACACCCTTGTTGCAATGGAGCTTGAGGCCTTAAAAGCGATACAAACGGATGACATAAAAATGGCAATGGCCATTATCAACAGTGAGAAATAGCATAAATTAAAAACCGATTACATGGCTTCTTTGTTTATTTGCTAACAGAGCTAGATTAACTGATTTAAACCATGAGTTAGCAATCAATTTAATAACCTTCTATTAATTTATTGCTAAATAAACATCATTTGATTAAAGAGCTCAGCGGTATTAAAAAAAATAAAAATTTAATGATTTGTATTCCGGTGTAACTTGATATAATCATTTGCGCTATGGGGCAATCATTATATTTTAAGAGTGAGTTGGCAGTGTTTAGCTAAACAATTTCACTTGAAAAATTCAAAAGATATTCTCCCAAAAAGTGTTAAGCATCAACTTTGCGAGCATTGGTATTTGTGTGTTTGATTTTTAACACGATAATAAAAACGAAGGTTTAATATGGAATGGTTATCAGTACTCCCACCTTTAATAGCAATCGCTATTGTTGTGTGGAAAAAAGAAGTTATTTTGGCACTTTTAGTTGCTGTATTTAGTGCGGAATTAATTCTTGCTTTACCACAAGGGCTTGGCAGTATCTTTTATGCGTTTATTGGTTTTATTGAGCGTGTCATTAGTGTCGTCAGTTCACCCAGTAATGCTAGGTTACTGATGTTTAGCCTACTCATCGGGGCTTTACTTGCCTTTGTAAAAAACTCAGGTGGCGTAAGTGCTCTTGTGCAAAAACTTGTTAGTAAAGGTATCGCTAAGTCTAAAAGACAAGTGGGCTCTGTTACAATGCTTACCGGTATCGTTATTTTTGTCGAGTCAAACTTAAGTGTTTTAACAGCGGGTATTTTATCGAGAGATTTATTCGATAAATTTAAAATGAGTAGAGCACGTTTAGCCTTTATCATCGACAGTACTTCAGCACCTATTTGTATTCTTATCTTACTTAACGGTTGGGGGGCTTATGTTTTAGGTCTACTCAATAATTACGACTTAGATGTTTCTTCGGTTTCAGTGCTTTGGGGCACAATTCCTTTCAATTTTTATGCAATTATTGCTTTGCTAATGGTGGCTTATACGGTGATAACCGATAAGGTGCATGGACCAATGAAAGCGTCAGAGGAGAAGTTAGAAACTATTGATATCGATAACGTATTACTAAAAGAAAATGTTATCAAGCCCACCAAAGGGCGCTTTATGGTTATTCCTTTATTAACCATGATAGCTTCTATGTTCTTTTTTATGTATTGGTCTGGTGATGGCGTTATTTCTCAAGGTGACGGGACCAAGTCAGTTCTTTATGCTACTTGTGTTGCAATCGCAGTTGCGTATTTCTTACTTGTCTTTTCAAAACGATTTAACCATAAAGAAATGGTCGATATCGGCTTTCAAGGGGTATCAGACTTATTGCCATTAGTGGTAATTGTTCTCTTTTCACTCACTTTAGGGGCGAGCTTAAAAGAGTTAGGTACAGGGGTCTTTATTGCAGGTTTTGTTGGCGATTTCTTACCATTGGTATTTATTGTTCCTATGCTCTTTATCGTTGGCGGAATTATATCATTTAGTACAGGAACATCTTGGGGAACTTTTGCTATCTTAATTCCTATTGGTGTACCTCTTATTCAGTCTTTAGGTTTACCACCTTCACTGGTTATTGCGGCCATTTTAGGTGGCGGTATTTTTGGCGATCACTGCTCGCCTATATCTGATACCACCGCAGTTTCCGCCGTTGCATCAGGTTGTGATTTACTTGAGCACGTTCAAACACAACTACCTTATGCGCTATTTGGTGGCGCAGTAACGGTAATATGTTACTTTGTTGCGAGTTTAGTGATGTTATAAAAAGAACATCCCTTATAAGATATCGATATGAAGGTACAAACTGAGCTCGTTGGTTTGTACCTTTTTTCATTAGCAAAGAGCAAAAGTTTGTACAGTAAATCTCTTATTGTTAAACTTCGACCTTGCACTTTTAAATTATTTTCAACTTTTATGCTTTGGGTTTGTTTTGTCTAGTCAGCCACCAAAAAAAATATCATCTTCATCTGCCACGTCGCCAACATCAGCTCATATTGGCACCAAACAGCCTTCATGCAACGAGGGTGAAGAATTTATCCTACTACAAAATTTATTTGAACTGGTTAAACAAGCTAGAGCTTGTGATATTGGACGAATAAAAAGCCGCTTAATTAAGCTGAAAAAGAAAAAAGAAAGTGAGCAAAATCAGGCTCAACTGCAAAAAATAAAAGTACTTATCGAGTCGTCAATTTCAGCAAAACAAAAAAAACTGCAAAACTTGCCTTCGATTACCTATCCTGAAGGTTTACCTATTTCAGAAAATGCAGCGCTGATCGCCAAAGCCATAAAAGAAAACCAAGTCGTTATTATTGCAGGTGAAACAGGCTCAGGTAAAACAACGCAAATTCCTAAAATTTGTTTAGAGCTAGGCAGGGGGGTTGACGGCTTAATCGGTCATACTCAGCCTAGACGAATTGCCGCTAGAACGGTTGCTAATCGTATTGCCGAAGAGCTAGGTACAAAACTCGGTGATGAAGTCGGTTATAAAGTTCGTTTTAACGACCAAGTAAGTGAAAAAAGCTATATCAAATTAATGACAGACGGCATCTTGTTAGCTGAGATGCAAAACGACAGGTTATTGAGACAATACGATACCATTATCATTGATGAGGCCCATGAACGTAGTTTAAATATTGATTTTATTTTGGGCTATCTTAAAAGCGTATTACAAAAACGCTCTGATTTAAAAGTGATCATTACCTCGGCAACCATTGATCCTGAAAAATTTGCTAATCACTTTTGTGATAGTAAAGGCAAAGCGGCTCCTATTATTGAAGTTTCAGGTCGTACATTTCCCGTTGAGTTGCGTTATAGACCCTTAAATGAAATGTTCGACTCAGAGGTTAACAATTCTAACGCTGCAGAGCAGAAAAGCGTACCTGAAACTAACGATATTATTGGTGGTATTTTAAATGCGGTTGATGAACTAAGCGACATTAATCATGGTAGAGGAGATATTCTTATCTTCCTTAATGGTGAAAGAGAAATACGCGATACAGCTGCTGCTTTATCAAAACACCTTGCCCATGAAAGGCGCGCTCCAACACAAATTCTGCCTTTATATTCACGACTTACCGTTGCTGAGCAAAACAGAATTTTTAAGCCGCATATTGGCCGTAATATTGTTTTAGCAACCAACGTAGCAGAAACAAGTTTAACGGTTCCGGGTATTAAATATGTTATTGACCCTGGTACAGCAAGAATTTCAAGGTACAGCTACAGAACCAAGGTACAACGCTTACCTATTGAGGCTATTTCTCAAGCCAGTGCAAACCAGCGTTCTGGTCGTTGTGGACGGGTTAGTGAAGGTATTTGTATCCGCTTATATAGTGAAGAAGATTTTACTAATCGGGACGAATTTACCGATCCTGAAATCCTTAGAACCAACTTAGCTACAGTTATTTTACAAATGTTATCACTCGATTTAGGTGAGATTGGTGACTTCCCTTTTGTACAAGCTCCTGATAATCGAAATATTACAGACGGTGTACGATTACTTGAAGAGCTTGCGGCGATAGAGCCTAATACAAAACCTAAGGACCATAATCGTAATAGACAAAGCATAAATAGACAAAGCTATAACAAGCAAAACACTAATAAACAAAGTATAAAGCTAACAAAAGTAGGTCGCTTACTGTCGAAGTTTGCAATCGATCCTCGTTTAGCCAAAATGGTCCTTACCGCAATAGATTCTGGTTGTCTTGAACAAGCGCTTGTTATTGTCGCCGCATTAAGTATTCAAGACCCGCGTGAACGTCCGCATGAAAAGCAACAAGCGGCAGATGAAAAACACAACCGTTTTAAAAACAAACAATCAGACTTTGTTGGTTTATTGAACCTATGGCTTTATGTCTCGATGCAGCAAAAGCAGCTATCGCAAAACCAATTTAGAAAACTTTGTCAAAAAGAGTTTCTTTCCTATGTACGGATTAGAGAGTGGCAGGATCTTTTTAGCCAGTTAAAACAAACCATTCGAGAGCAAAAAATAGCATGGAGTTCACTCGACTATCAGTTTGATGTGAATGACCCAAATGCCAATTTGACTGAAGGTCAAGAAAAATCAGCAGGGCAAAGTAATAAGCAAACCAGTATTGAAAGTCATCAGCATAACAAGCAAAAAAACAATGAAAATAGTGGTGGTACAGAGCTAGCTAGTTTACATCAATCTATTTTATCAGGCCTGTTAAGTCATATCGGTCAGCAAGATGAAAACAGAGAGTTTAAAGGTGCTCGCGGAAGTAAATTTTTTGTTTTCCCTGGCTCTGCGCTTGCGAAAAAATCACCTAAATGGTTAATGTCTGCCGAGCTTGTTGAAACCAGTCGTTTATTTGCAAGAATGAACGCCAAAATAGATCCCCTTTGGTTAGAGCCATTAGCACCGCATCTGGTGAAGCGCAGTTATAGTGAGCCGCATTGGCAGAAAAAACAAGGCGCGGTAATGGCTTTTGAGCAAGTTACTTTGTACGGTTTACAAATAGTCAGCAAACGTGCGGTGCAGTTTAAACATATTGAACCAGACACATGTAAGGAGCTTTTCATCCGAGAAGCTTTGGTGCATGGTGATAGCTTTATCAAAGAAGGTTTTTTAAAACAAAACCAAAAATTAGTAGAAAGCATTGAAGCGCTAGAGCAAAAAGCTCGACGTAAAGACTTTTTAATAGATGAACAACAACTTGTCGATTTTTATCAGGAAAAAATACCTGATACCGTGACTTGTCAAGTAAGCTTTTTGTCATGGTGGAAAAAAGCCAAACAAAAAGATGATCAATATTTAACTTTTACAAAAGCTTTCTTATTAAATGACTCCTCTAGTACCTTAAGCAAAAAAGATTATCCTGATACTTGGCAGCAAGACGGTTTTACTTTACCGTTGACTTATCATTTTAGTCCAGGCGATATTGACGATGGTATTAGTCTTGTTATCCCACTTGGTTTGTTAAATCAAATTCAAGACACTGGTTTTGATTGGCTTATACCAGCGCTTCGTTTCGATTTAGCCGTAGCATTAATAAAAGCGTTACCAAAAAATTTACGAAGAAACTTTGTTCCAGCTCCTAATTTTGCTCAGGCATGTTTAGATGTTATTTCACCTTCTGCGAAAACCACTTCAGGCAAAAAAGAAGAAATTTTAACGATGCAGTCTGCGCTAGCTAAGCAATTACTTCGTATGACGGGCGTGCGATTACCTGAAGAGGTATGGGATGATGTTACCTTGCCGGTGCATTTAACGATGAACTTTAAAGTAGTTAATGAGCATGGCAAATTACTTGAGCAAGACAGAGACCTTTATGTTTTAAAAGCGAAACTACAAGGCAATGTAAAAGCTTCGATTAAAAAAGTTGCTGAAAAAGGTATTGAAAAAGAGTCATTAACCACTTGGGATTTTGGCAAGCTTCCCCAAAGTTATGAAAAGAAAGTAGCTAATATCACGATTAAAGCATTTCCTGCGCTAGTTGATCATAAAAAAAATGTGGCGATTGAGTTGTTCGAACAGCAAGAGCAAGCTGAACAAGCCATGAAGTTAGGTTTAACACGCCTTGTCCTATTAAATATTCCATCACCTTTAAAGTATTTACAAGAAAACTTACCAAATAAGGCCAAATTAGGCTTATATTTTAATCCATTTGGCAATATTGCTCAGCTATTGGAAGATTGTATCTTAGGTGCCTGTTTACATCTTGTTGATGAATATCAAGCAAAATATAACCAAAATGATATCACTAGAACGCAAGAAGCATTTAAAGCATGCTGTGACTATGTACGAGCAGAAATTGCAGATTGTGTTCTTGTCTCGGCAATAAAAGTAGAAAAAGCATTGACCTTAAGACATGATATTGCGAAAAAACTAAAAGGCAGCGTATCACTCAATGTTATTCAAGCTCATGGGGATGTAAAGAAACATCATGAAAACCTTATTTATAAAGGTTTTGTTAGCCAGTCTGGCATATCTAAACTTGATGATATTATTCGCTATTTACAAGGCATTTTAAGAAGATTAGAAAAGTTAAATATCGATCCTAATCAAGACAGATTAAAACTTATCGATATTGATAAGGCACAAGACGCGTTAACGGCTTTAATATTGAAGCAAAGAGAAGATTTACCATTACCTCAAGAAATTACTAACTCTCGATGGCTTATTGAAGAATTACGTATATCGTTGTTTGCTCAAAACCTAGGTACTTCTCAGCCTATATCGCTAAAACGCATTATGAATCATTTAAAGTCGTTAGACAGTTAATATCTGTTACAACAATTCCATAAAGTGTTTATATAATTCACTTATATTTTTTAAAAACGGCTGTGGTTGAAAAGTATTCTATTGACAGTTTTCACAGAGCATCGTATAAATAATCATACTTTATATGACATTTTATAACTTAGGTTATATGTATTTCTTTAGGAAAAAGTTAAAAAGACTTAGGAAGTAAGCATGAAGACTTTTGATGATAAACGTGACTACTATCGGATGATGGTCAATAGTGAAGTGAGGGTTACGATTATTGATTGCGAAGCAAACTATCATTTTTATGCAACCTGTAGAGATTTAAGTGCTACTGGCATAGCTATTGAAATGGAACATCCCATAGAGCTTTCGACCCATGTTCGCGTTAAGCTTGATTCAGGCTCAGAACATGTTCACTCATTAAATATGCAAGGCAAGGTTGTACGTGTAGATGAAGAACAAAACACCTGTTATTTAATTGGTATCGCTATTGATGAACTCGCTTAAAGAACTGTATGTTTAAAGCTGTCAGTTAGAAGCTGTCAGTTAGAAGCTGTCAGTTAGAAGCTGTCAGTTAGAAGTAGACTTAAAGCTTAAAGCTCAAAGCTTGATTCTTAAAGTAATGCCTTCCAAGATGCCGCAGTCAACTTTAGTCCTAAGCAGCGTGTGCTGTTCTTGATATGCGCGGAAGTATTATTTTGTATAGTAAGTGCTGAAAGGTAGTTTTGACTTAAAGCTTAAAGCTCAATTCTTAAAGCTCGTAATCTCAAATCTCGAAGCTCGATTCTTAAAGTAATGCCTTCCAAGATGCCGCAGTCAACTTTAGTCCTGAACACCGTGTGTTCAGGGCGGAAGTATCATTTCAACCGTAGGCTTCCCGATACGAGCCGGGCTTGCACAATAGCTGATAGTCAACTCCCTAGGTTAAAACTTATCGGCTCAGGGACATAGTTCACATACAAACACCCCAGAAGACCTTTATAGTATAGCTAAATTTGGCAAAGATTCTAAGGTTTATTTTACTGCTAAGAGGAGTTTGAAGAGGAAATAATCAAAGTGATTGAATTGTAGCTAAATTAGCGAAAAGGGTATGAGTTTTTTAAAAGTTAGGCTTGTTTCTTAGCTGTTGCTGTCATTGCTTGCTCAATGGTTGATTGCAATAATACAATTTTTTGTTTATTTTCTCTTTTTTCTGTTTCGAGTTGCTTTTTAGCTTTAATCAAATCATTCGCTAAGTTAAGTGCGGTCATTATTAAGGCTTGCTCAGGGGTTTTCAGAGAGCTTTTTAAAGCGATGGTATCAAGATGTTCGGTCAACATTTTTGCAGATGTTAACAAAGCCGTTTCATCTCCTAAAGGACAGGCGACTTTTAATTTCCTTTCTTGGATTTTTATTTCAACAGTCCGCGATGTCATGAGAGATGTAATTCCATCTATTATAATATTGATAATTTTGTTTATTCTACTATAACTGCCTCGATCTTTTGATGCAAGCATAGCGCGACTTTTCTATCGTTTTTTACGCTAAAGTGCTACGATATAGGCAAGTTTTAGCTGAGGAACATTTAAATGACTAAATTAAAGAAATTAGACTTTGCTTCTGCACAAGCAATAATCACAACACAAGAATGCCAGACACATGTTAGTGAAATACATGGTGCGCTTGTTGGCCTTGTTTGCTCTGGCTTTTCATTTGAAGACCAAAGTTATTTGCCACTTATGAGAGATATGTTTAATAGCAGTGATAAATTCACCGATAAAATAGAAAAAACCATGGTACAAATGTATAGCGAAATTTGGACTGATGTATCTGATGATAATTACACTTTCCAACTGTTAATTCCTGATGACGATGACAGCATTATTGAACGTGCTCATGGCCTAGCCACTTGGGTTCAGGGGTTTAATTTAGGTTTTGCATTGCAATTAAAAGACAATAAAATTAACTCAAGTGATGTGAAAGAAATTATTGGCGACTTTTCAGAAATAGCGAATCTTGCCAGCAATGATATGGATGAAGATGAAGACGCTGAACATGCCTTTTTTGAAATCAGTGAATATGTTCGAATTTCAGCTTTATACTGCTTTACCGAATTAGGTCAGCAACCTAATCCAAACAAAAAAAATGAGAACACAACGATCCATTAATAACCTTTATACTTATTCTCCACTGTGTTTTAAGTCACTTTTATCTAAATAGAAGTCTCTAAAAAAATACTCACCGTATTGGGTAAGTATGAATTTACCGTTTAAATGATTTAAATTAAATCAAATTAAATTAAATCAAGTTAAATTAAATCAAATGAAGTGAATGCCTATGAATATTCCTAGCCCTTTTGAAACAGATAATTTAAGTGATCCTAAATCACTTCTCTCGACATTGCCTGTTATGGCGTTGGATGAATTCAAATCACGTCGTGCTAAATTTGCTCAAGCGATGCCAAATAATAGCATCGCATTTATTCCTGCCGCTAAAGAAGTGACTCGAAGTAATGACACCGAATACACATTTTGTCAGCAAAAAAACTTCCTTTATCTGACAAATTTCAATGAACCCGATGCATTACTGCTTATTATTAAACCTGAGCAACCTGAAGAAGCGTTTCAAACTATCCTTTTTTCTTTACCTAAAGATGCTTTTCATGAAATTTGGCATGGTCGACGTGTCGGGCAAGAAAAAGCTAAGGCTGATTTTGGAGTCGACCAATGTTATGAAATTAATGACGCCGCTAGCATTATTCCCTCTTTGTTAGATGGAAAAAAACACGTTTTATTTCCATTTAACAATGTAAAAACATGTGAAAACAACGAGGGAGAATCATTTAGCGAACAAGTCTTTAAGTACTTATCACAAGTGCGAAAAAACAGCAGGCAAGGCACTAAAGTACCCAATAGCCTTCTTGATAGCGATCCTATCATCGATGATTTGAGACTACACAAAACTGACGCGGAAATTGAACAGATGCGACATGTAAATCTTATTTCAGGTTTAGCACATCAACGGGCAATGCAAAAAACAGTTCCAGGTAAATTTGAATATCAAATAGAAGCAGAGCTGTTATATGAATTTGGTCGTTATGGAGCCAGAACTGCAGCCTATGCTTCTATAGTCGCTGGTGGCGACAATGGAAATATTTTGCATTACACCGCCAATGATATGGTATTAAATGATGGTGATTTATTATTAATTGATGCAGGTGGTGAGTTTAACGGTTACGCTGCTGATATTACAAGAACCTTCCCTGTTAACGGAAAGTTTAATAATGAACAAAAAGCACTGTATCAATTAGTTTTAGACGCTCAAAACATTGTCATCAACGCTATAAAGCCAGGAGTTACTTTTTCTCAGCTTAATACACTTTGTAATAAGGAACTCACAAAAGGCTTAATAGAATTAGGTATTTTAACGGGTGATTTATCACTATTATTAGCAGAGAATGCCGTTAAAAAATACTTTATCCATGGCTTAGGGCACTGGTTAGGTTTAGATGTTCATGATGTTGGCGATTATCATATAAATACTAACAAGAAACAAAACAGAGCTTTTAGTGCCGGTATGGTGTTAACAATAGAGCCAGGCATTTATATCCCATCTTTAACAGAACAAGAAATTGATCTAGATAGCACCTCTAAAAATAACATTTTAGCTAAAAAAATAACTGATAACTTATCTGGAAACGATATTGATGAGAAGTGGCGGGGAATAGCTATTCGTATTGAAGATAATATTTTGGTGACGGAAACTGGTTATGAAAACTTAACCGCGAATGCACCAAAAACTATTGATGACATAGAATCATTAATGGCAGGCTCTAAATGAGACTTAATGAACAATTTTTTGATGTTGTCATTTCAGGCGGAGGCTTGTCGGGGAGCTTAATGGCTTTGAGTTTAGCTATGTTTAAAAAGTCAGATGGCGAACCATTATCTATAGCGGTGGTTGAAGCAGTAGATAAAAAAGATAACAAAGCATCCAACCAGGAGTTAACTCAAATCAGTGTTAAATCAAACGTATTTGATCAACGGGTTTTAGCTTTATCTCATGGTAGTAGTCAGTATTTGGAACAACTTGGTATTTGGGAAGATTTAGCGCCACATGCATGTCCTATTAAAGAGATAGATATATCTGATAGGGGGAATTACGGAAAAGCCCGTATTAACGCTAAAAAGCATCATGTGGATGCACTAGGTTATGTTATCGAAATGGCACTAATAGGCAATGCTTTACAAAAAAAACTTAAGCAATATAAGCATGTAAATTATTATTTTGGACAAACCATCACAAAAGTAGATTGGACTGAAGAAAACGCGCAACCCCCAATAAATTCGAAGCAGAAAAAACAATCTATTTGTATGACACTTGCTTCGGGTGAGCATCTTTGTACTCGTTTACTGCTAGGATGTGATGGCCTAAATTCACCCAGCAGAAAACAGGCAAATATAAAAGTTAAAAGCAGTGATTACCAGCAAATGGCATTAATTGCTAACGTGGCAACGAGTCTACCTCATCAGAATAAGGCCTATGAACGCTTTACGACTCAAGGTCCTATTGCCATGTTACCTCTTCTTTCATTAAAGGGTGAAAATCGTTGTTCTTTAGTTTGGACGCTAAACCCAGACTCAGCCAAAAAAATTGCTTCGCTTAATGATGCCGATTTTAAAAAGTCATTAGAGCAAGCTTTTGGCTACTGGCTTGGTGGAATAACGCAGGTTGGTGAAAGAGTAGCCTTTCCACTGACTCTTGTTCAAGCAGAGCAGCAAACTTACCATCGCATGGCATTAATAGGTAATGCATCACATACTATTCATCCCATTGCCGGTCAAGGCTTTAATCTAGGGTTGCGTGATGTTAAATATATGGCTGAATTGATTAAAATGGCAGTAGATACTAACCAAGATATTGGCAGTTTTTCGCTACTTCACCATTACGAAAAGCAAAGAAATAAAGATCATCATGAAGTCATTTCACTCACAGACTCTTTAGTTACTTTGTTCTCTAATGAACTGCCCCCATTAGTCGCAGGTAGAAATATAGGGCTGAAAGCGTTAAATTATTTGTCCCCACTTAAGCATAAACTCGTTATAAAAACGATGGGCTATTAATGATAGTCTTATACTTTTTTAAGTTAATCTACCTCTTAATTAAAAAGTGGCTTTATACTTTTTAGGTATATACACGTTTAAGCTGTAAAACAATGATAACTTAATGAAGATAATTACAAATTATAGAAAATAGATAAGAAGAATATAATGCAAAAATTTGATGTGTTAATTGTTGGTGCTGGCATGGTTGGCTTAACACTAGCGCTTGCTTTAAGAAAGCAAGGTGATGTTCAAGTTGCTCTTGTTGATACACTTGAATTAAAGCCTGTAACGAATGCGCCAGAAGTGCGTGTTAGTGCAATTAATATGGCAAGCAAAACAATTTTTGAAAACCTATCGGTTTGGGAGGACATTGAAGCCTCAAGAACACAGGCATACCAACATATGCATGTTTGGGATAAAGCAGGTATTGGCGAATTAAACTTTTCTGTAAACGACTTAGGCACTATATTTTCTTCTCAGAGCAATAACCCCGGATTAGGGTGGATAATTGAAAACAATATTATTCGTAAAGCACTTTTCGAAAAGGCTAGCTTAGATAGCGCAATTACCTTTTTTACTCAACAAAAACTAAGCAGTTTAACGACTGGTGACCGTGAAGTATTTGCTACTTTTTGTGAGCCAAGTGAACAATTTCCGACAAGGCAATTACCTGTTTTATCAAAACTAGTCGTTGGAGCGGATGGAGCAAATTCTTGGGTAAGGAAACAGGCTGATATTGGTTTAACGTTTAAAGATTATGACCATCATGCGATTGTCGCAACAGTCAAGTGTAGCCAAGGTCATCAAAATACAGCTTGGCAAGTTTTTTTACCTACAGGACCTTTGGCATTTTTACCGTTATGTTCATCCACTGGTGATTTCGACACTTGTTCTATTGTTTACTCTACCACTCCTGATGATGCTGAACGTTTAATTTCGCTTGAGGCTGATGAGTTTGCAAAAGAATTAACGGCAGCTACAGATGGTAAATTAGGTGTTGTCGAATTAGTAAGTAAAAGGTTTACCTACCCTCTAAAAATGAGATTAGCACAAAGTTTTGTTAAAGAACGTATTGTATTAGTCGGGGACGCCGCTCATACGATACATCCACTAGCTGGTCAAGGCGTTAATTTAGGCTTGCTAGATGCAACTAGTTTATCTCAAATACTCACTAAAGCGCTTAATAACGATGACTCCAATGACAGCTCACAGTACAATGATATTGCAGAGCCACAAAACTTAAATAGCTATGCTCGCTGGCGTAAAAGTGAAGCAACTGACATGATAGCTGCAATGGAAGTGATTAAACAGACTTTTATGGTGAATAATGACGGGATAAGTCTTATTAGAGGTATAGGAATGCGTTTAGTTGATGGTTTTAAACCGCTTAAAAAATTACTGATAAAACAAGCGCTAGGCTTTAAATCTAGCCTGCCTTTATTAGCCGCTAAAAGTAACCATAAAACTACCACAAAAAGCTAAATTCTGTCATTATATCTTTCTTTAACATTGAATTAGATAAGTTTATGCCTTTAATTAAATCGCTAGTAATGCTGTTCACGTGCCTAGTATTTTTGACTAGCTGTGCAACCCCGCCTCCTAAAAAACCTGAAAATATCTGTGAAATTTTTAGAGAGCATTCAGACTGGTATTTTGATGCTAAAGATGCAAAAGAAAAATGGGGCGTACCCATTCATGTACCTATGAGTATGATGTATCAAGAAAGTTCATTTAAACATGATGCTGCTCCACCAAGAGATTATCTATTAGGTTTTATTCCTTGGGGCCGCGTAAGTTCGGCTTATGGCTACTCGCAAGCTAAAACACTCACTTGGGATGACTATATTCGAGAAAGTGGTAACAGTGGTGCTGATAGAGATGATTTTGCTGATGCGATAGACTTTATGGGCTGGTTCGTATTTAAAACACATAAAGTAAATAAAGTATCAAAATGGGATGCTTACCACCAATATTTAAATTATCACGAGGGATGGGGTGGTTATAAACGAAAAAGCTATAATAAAAAACCTTGGTTAATTAAAGTAGCACGAAAAGTCGACTCAAGAGCCAAGCGTTATAGTGCCCAATTAAAGCAATGCGAAGAAGATTTAAATCGCTCTTGGCTAGGGCGTTTACTTTTTGGCTAGTAATGCCGGCCTATCACTTAATCGAGTGCCTTGTCTGATTCATTATTGCTCATGAAAAAATTAGTCTCTAATGAGAGGGATTGTTAATAATGGTAGAATGAGCCTACCTTAATACGTATAAAAGGGGCCGTTAAATATCCTCCTTCTAGTGAAACTCTTGTTATGTATCCAAGCGAAACC
>CAWVWK010000058.1:0-14527 GCA_963933725.1 uncultured Colwellia sp. | reverse complement strand
CAGACTCAACATAAGAGGTTACAGGAGGACAACCAAACGCTGTACCAATAACAGAAGAAACAGAATCAGCTTTTAATGATTTGTTTAAGCCTTTAATTTTACCGTTTTCATCTTGAAGCTTAGCACGCTCTGCAACACCCATTAAAGTACCAGCTGTATCAAAAACGTTTACAAATAAGAAAGTTACAATAACAGGAATAAGTGCAACTTGAAGAGCTCCTGCAATATCAGCTTTCCAGAAAATAGGCGCTAAATCAGCAAAATTTGGTACAGCAATTAAACCGTTATAACTTACGAAACCTGTCGCTGGAGCAAAAGATTTAGCTGCATCTGAAACAGTAAAGAAGTCTGTAGGTAGAATCCAAGTCATTGCAAAAGCAATAAGCGTAGTTGCTACTATACCAATTAAAACGGCACCAAACACTTTACGATAACTTAAAACTGAAATAATTAAAAAGCTTAAGAAGCCTAGTGCTGGTGCTTCTGGACCAAATTCTCCAAAACCAAAGTGAGTTAAATCGGCAATCGCTACTACATTGTCTGGATCTGGAACAACAATCCCACTAAAACGTAAACCAATAAAACCTAAGAAAAGACCTACACCAGCAGTCATAGCAAGACGTAGACTTAACGGGATACTATCTAGCATCCATTCACGAAGTTTAGTAACACTCATTAATACGAAAAGTACACCCGAGAGGAATACTGCACCTAGCGCTATTTCCCAGCTATAGCCCATTCCGCCTACAACAGTAAATGTAAAGAAGGCGTTTAAGCCCATACCTGGTGCTAGACCTACAGGCCAGTTGGCATAAAGTCCCATTAAGATAGTTGCTATTCCAGCGCCTAAACATGTCGCAAGAAATAGACCTTCGAAAGGCATTCCTGTCGCAGACATGATATTAGGGTTTAAAAACATGATATAACACATGGTTACGAATGTTGTAATACCTGCAACTACTTCTGTTTTAATATTTGTTCGATGTTGTGCAAGTTTGAAAAGACGCTCTAACAAGCCCTGCCCCTCTGTGCTATTTTCATTATTTTTATTAACTTGTTCCATACAGCTCTTCTTTATTTTAGTTTATTATCACGTCGTACTATGTCAATAGATGACAAACGACTAACTTTTAGTAAGAAATGAAAACGGTGCAATAAAGTTCATATTTACCTCTTTCTAAGGGGTAATTTACTAGGTTTAAATACATCGTTTTCAATTTTAACGCCTAATCCTATCCTTAAAAATGAAAACTTGTCAACCGTGTCAAGAAACTATTTTTAGTGTTATATTAATGAATGGATAACTTATGAACAAAAAGACAACTATAATGCGCTTAAGTTATTAATAAACTCAATAGATTATGTTTTATAAGAAAAACACTTAAAATGTACTTTATTAAAGACAAATAACGATTTAACTATATTATTTTATCTAACAAAATACAGAACTCTGCACTAAAAATTATTTGCTTCTTCTTATAAGCAATAGAAAAATAAATTGAGGAGTACTCATTGCTTAAACTTTCACATTTCAATAAAAAAACTATCAAAGGTGATATTTTTGGCGCATTAACTTCTACTATTGTTGCACTGCCATTTGCCCTTGCTTTTGGGGTTACCTCTGGCGCTGGTGCAAGTGCTGGAATTTACTGTGCTATTATCACCGGTTTTTTTGCCTCTCTATTTGGTGGAACTAACCAACAAATATCTGGACCTAATACCGGCTTAACCGTTGCGATGGTTGCCATATTAACAACCTTTGTTGCTAAATCTCCTGACAACGGCATTGCAGCTGCTTTTACTGTGGTCAGTTTGGCTGGATTATTCCAAATTTTGTTTGGTGTCTTTAAGCTAGGTAAATATTTTACTTTAGTTTCCTACCCCGTTATATCTGGCTTCACCTCGGGTATTGGAGTACTTATTATACTCTCTCAAATAGAGCCCTTATTTGGCGTTTCAGTTAATGAATTTAATTTTTCTAGCTCATCGCTTTTTAGCCCACCAATATTGTTTGGTTTAGCCTGTTTATCTATCCTTTTTTTATGGCCTAAAAAATTTAAAGAAATTATTCCTGCTAGTATTGTTGCGGTTATAGTGGCAACGTTTGCTTTTTTATTATTAGATCTTGGCTTGCCCCTTGTAGGTGCTATACCGAGCGAGTTACCTTCTTTCAATATGCCTGTTTGGGATAGCGTATTAATCAGTGATATGGTTAAGTCTGCTTTACTCATCGCGACACTAAGCACATTAGACTCTTTAATGACTTCCTTAACCGTAGATAGTATCAGCACTAAATTGCATAACTCTGATCAAGAACTCGTTGGTCAAGGTATAGGTAATTTTATTGCCGGCTTGTTTGGAGCCCTTCCTGGGGGCGGGGCTACTATGCGCACTGTTACCAATTTGAAGGCGGGTGGAACAACGCCTTTATCAGGAATGTTCCATGCTCTCTTTATTTTGGCTATCGTATTATGGGCTGGAGAATATACAGCCTATATTCCCGTGGCTGTACTTGCCGCCATTTTAACACATGTTGGTATAAGTATTATTGATTGGAACTTTTTAAAACGAATTCATCAGGTACCTCTTTTTAGCGTTTTTCTAATGCTTTTAACCTTATTTATGTCTGTTGCATTTGACTTAGTTACTGCAGTACTTATTGGTGTCTTTTTAGCGAATCTGGTAACAATTCGTCGACTTTCTGACATTCAATTAACTAACATTAACCTTTATCATAAATCTGAAGATGCTCAGCACATCCCTGATAATGAGCAAAAATTATTAGCATCTATTGATAATAAAGTAACATTGCTAAACATTTGTGGACCTATTGGGTTTGGTGTTGCGCGAGGATTGAAACAAAGCGTCTCTAAATCAGATGAAAATAAATGCTTATTGATTGATTTAACCGATGCAAGGTTTGTCGGAACAACAAGTACCATTGCCATAGAGGAAATTATTGTAAGTTATCAGGGGAATGGACGAGAAATTTACCTTTCAAGTGTTTACGGCCGTGTTCTCAAGGACTTTAAAAAGCTTAAATTGCTCGATAAGATTCCACCAGAAAATATCTTTCCAACACGATTGAAAGCGCTAAACACATTAAAGGAAAAGTACTCTGCTTCTTAGTTGCCGATTAGGCTAAACTAATACTTGAACTAAAGAAGGCATTAAGTTATTAAAACTTAATGCCTTTTTTTATTATGCAGATGCTAACTCATAAATACCACAACCTTTGAGGATGATATCAGTTAAAGAGGTTATGACTTGTTCAAAGTCTTTATCATTTAACGCTTTTTTATCCAGACCTGCCAGTACTTGCACGCTAAAATCAGCGTAATGCTGTGTTGAACTCCAAATAAGAAACAGTAAATGGTGGGGATTTACTTTGTCCATTAACCCTCTTTCAATCCATGACTCTATAACCTCTACTTTTGTTTGTAACCACTCTTTAAAAACACTATTTAAGTAGTCATCAAGTACTGGTGCACCATGAATTAACTCACTAGCAAATATTCTTGAAGAATAAGGGTCTTCTTTAGAGTGAATAACCTTAGCTCGGATATAAGCTTTTAAAGCCTGTGCAGGATCATTTTCTACATTTAACGTATCATAATCACTGTTCCAAACCTCAATAATATCAGTAAGTAACTGCTGATATAAATCAGTTTTATCTTTGAAATAATAATGAATATTTGCTCTTGCAATACTCGCTCGTTCTGCAATTCTCTTTATCGATGCACCTTGAAAACCATATATAACAAATTCTTCTTTAGCTGCATTTAAAATAATCGCTTTATTTTTTTGGCGAATATTTCCTTCCGTCGTACTACATTTAGACACAAAATCCCCTTTACTGCTGTCACAAAATTCAGTTAACCCCATTCATTTTAATGAATTTATAATTCATACCAATTCCTTTAATAGGTGAACATTTCTACTTGTTAAAATCACCAACTACTTCGTTATTTCTTTAATAATTAGAACGACTAGTTACTTAAAAAAATGCCTTGTATTTAGTAATTTTATCTACGTATAAAGTAGTACAACTATTTAATGAAACGGGTATAACGCATTGTTATATTTATCGTTTGCGTTTTACTCAAAAAAATGGATTTAAAAAAACATCCAAAAATGTATAAAAAAAATCAGAACCTGACTTTGGTGTCATATTCTGATTTTATTAAATAGTAAAAATGTTTAACTTTCAAGAAAATCTTATTTACCTTTGAAAGGTTTCTGAATTTACAGCTTTCAACTCAATACGGCGCTGGTGTAATAAAGGCTCTGTGTAACCGCTAGGTTGTACTTCACCTTTAAAGATTAAGTCCATGGCTGCATTAAAGGCAATATTACGATCAAAATTAGAAGACATTGCATGATAACTAGCATCTCCAGCATTTTGCTCATCAACAATTTTTGCCATGCGCTGCAACGACTCCATCACTTGCTCTTTAGTTAGAATGCCATGATGTAGCCAGTTACAGATATGTTGACTAGATATTCTCAACGTTGCTCTGTCTTCCATACGGCCGATGTTATCGATATCAGGCACTTTAGAACAACCCGTGCCTTGATCAATCCAACGAACTACATAGCCAAGTAATCCTTGAACATTATTATCAAGTTCATTCTTAATATCTTGTGCAGTTAAGTCAGCTACATTTTTTAAAAGTGGAATAGTTAACAGCTCAGTTAAGCCATTGCTTTCATTCTTGTTAAAACTTTCAAGCATGCTATTTTGCAGCTTTGCCACGTCCACTTTATGATAATGCATAACATGTAAGGTTGCAGCTGTAGGCGAAGGAACCCAAGCACAATTTGCCCCAGATCGTGGGTGGCCAATTTTAGCTTCAAGCATTGCTGCCATTTCATCCGGTATCGCCCACATTCCTTTACCTATTTGTGCTTTACCTTTTAAGCCTGCTTGTAAACCAATTCGAACATTTCTGTCTTCATAAGATGAAATCCATTGCTCGTTTTTCATCAGATCTTTACGGGCCATTGGGCCTGCTTTCATACTTGTATGAATTTCATCACCGGTGCGGTCTAAGAAACCCGTATTGATAAAAGCAATACGGTCTTTAGCCATGCGAATACATTCTTTTAAGTTTGCTGAAGTTCTACGCTCTTCATCCATAATACCCATTTTGATAGTATTTTCATTTAAGCCTAACGCATTTTCAATACGGCTAAATAAGTCGTTACTAAAAGTAACTTCTGCTGGTCCATGCATTTTAGGTTTTACAATGTAAATACTTCCTTTACGTGAATTTTTAACATCTGAGTTGCCACGTAAATCATGCAGAGAAATCAACGTTGTAATAATGCCATCTAAGATACCTTCTGGTACTTCTTTACCTTCTGCACAAAGAATTGCGTCGTTTGTCATTAAATGACCAACATTACGAACAAACAACAAACTTCTACCTGGAAGTGTTAGTTCTTTATTATCCGGAGTTGCATAAGTCCTATCGGCATTTAATTTTCTAACAATTTGCTTGCCACCTTTAGAAAGGGTTTCTGTTAAATCACCTTTCATCAAGCCTAACCAATTCTTATAAACGGCTGTTTTATCTTCTGCATCAACGGCGGCAATTGAATCTTCACAATCTTGAATCGTACTTAATGCAGACTCTAAAATAACATCGGCAACTGAAGCAGGATCAGTTTGAGCAACAGCTGAGCTAGCATCAATTTTAATTTCAATATGCAAGCCATTATGGCGAAGTAAGATAGCACTTGGTGAAGTTTCTTCACCATTAAAACCAACAAACTGAGTAGTATCAGCTAACCCAGTTTTATCTCCAGATTTAAGTGATACAACAAGCTTTCCATCAATCACTTGATATAATACTACGTCTTCAAAACTGGCATTTAAAAGTGGTGTTGTTTCATTTAAAAAGTGTCGAGCGTAAGCTTGCACTTTAGCACCACGTACTGCGTTATAGCCTTTACCTGCAGCAGCATCGTCTTCATCACTGATTACATCAGTGCCATAAAGCGCATCATATAAGCTACCCCAACGCGCATTAGCCGCATTTAGTGCAAAGCGTGCATTCATTAAAGGCACAACTAATTGTGGCCCAGCAATTAAGGCCACTTCATCATCTACATTTTCAGTCGTAATAGTGAAATCTTCTTGCTCTTTTACTAGGTAACCAATATCAGATAAAAACTGCTGATATTTTTCTTGATCTAAAGGCTGATTCGTTGCATCAAGATGCCATGCATCAATTTTTGCTTGCAATATTTCCCTTTGTGCTAATAGCGCTTCATTACGAGGGATAAACTCATTAAAAATATTAGCTAGTGAAAGCCAAAAATCTTCAGCATCTATACCTGTACCAGGTAAAACATCTTGCTCAACTAATTGATAAAGTGATTCGGCAACTTTATAGCCGTGCTTAGTTATTCTATTATTCATAATTAATAGCTACTTTGTAATTTATTAAATAATCCATTCATTGTGCTTAACTCTCTGAACACATTAAAAAATTATTTTGTATATGTTTAACTTAAGTGAAACAAGAGACAAGGCCTTTTTCACCGTCAAATTAACTGGGTTATTTGTTTTGCGCTAACCAGATTGCTAGGGTTTGACGCTCTTCATCAGTCATTTTTGTTTTATTCATGAAAGGCATATCTTTCGCTTCAACAACTCGAGCTTGAATACGTGGAGCCCATTGCTTAACACTTGCTTCGCCTGAAAAGATAACACCAGCTTGCGGTGTTTTAAAAATATCATCTGTAGGGTTGTCTGAGTGACAGCTACTACAACGTGTTTCTATAATTTCATTAACAGTAGCATAAGAGATTTTCTGCTCTTTTTGCACTTCTGTTATTACAGTAGGTTTTGGTGCAATAAGTACAGCAAGTACAACAGTTGCAACTACAGACCCCACTAAAATCAATGGCTTTTGCTTACCAAAGTGGCGTAATACAAAGTACTGTCTTACGGCAGCAGTAATCAAAACGATGGCCATTAACACTAACCAATTCATACTATGGTTAAACGTCATTGGATAATGGTTAGAAATCATAATGAAGATAATAGGTAAGGTTGTATAAGTGTTATGGGTTGAACGTACCTTAGCGTTTAATCCAAAAGCCGGGTTAGGTGCGCTACCTTCTTCAACAGCTTTTACCAATGCTCTTTGCGATGGCATGATACCAAAGAAAACATTACCAGCCATGATAGTACCGATGATAGCTCCCATATGCATATACGCGCCACGAGCACTAAATATTTGGGTTAACCCGTAAGATAAGGCCGTTGCAAAAACGAGTAGAATAATACCCAGTATAAGACCATGGTTACGTAACTTAGTACGAACAAGTATTTCGTATGTTCCCACACCTACGGCAATAGAGCCTAGGCCATATAAAATAGCTTCCATTTGCGTTAAATCCGCTACACGGCTATCAATAAGATAAGTTTCCGCGCCTACATAAAACATAAGCGTCATGAGTAGAAAACCTGTGATCCAAGTTGAGTAGGCTTCCCATTTGAACCAATGTAATGTTTTCGGCATTTTTTCAGGTGCAAGCTTATACTTGGCTACTTCATAAAAACCACCGCCATGTATAGCCCATAAGTCGCCACCAATACCTTTATCTTTTTTCCACTGTGGCGGATTAACTAGATGGTTATCTAGCCAAACAAAATAAAATGATGCGCCAATCCAGGCTATACCTGTAATAACGTGAGCAAATCGAATGATGAGGTTTAACCATTCATTAAGATACGGATCCATAATTCTTCCAAATTTATTATTATGCTAAAACTATTTACTTGTGCTTGTGAATAGCTAATTGATAAGCTACAAAAAACTAAAACACAATAGAACTTAGCTTCATTTACTAACTGTTATAACAACTGTTATAAGTTATAACGCATTTTTTATAAAATATGTGCTTGCTTATTTTTACCTTTTTAAAGCAAACACAATATTGTCTACTTACTTGTTACAAGGTCACCCATAATATGTGTTGCTTTAACGTGACGTTCATCACCAAGCATACTTAATATGAATAGTTTTTCTGATAGGTTAGAGCAGTGCTGCATACGTCTATCCATAAGCGGTGTTGCATGATAATCCAGTACGATAAAGTCTGCTTCTGCACCTTTCGTAAAGTTACCAATTGTGCCTTCTAAGTCGAGTGCTACCGCACCACCTAATGTCGCTAAATAGAAAGATTGAAATGGGCTTAAACGTTCAGAACGAAGTTGCTGTGTTTTGTAGCCTTCGTTCAATGTACTAAGCATAGAGAATGTTGTTCCAGCACCGATGTCACTGCCGTAACCTACATTGACATCAAACTTTTGTGCTTGTTGTAAATTAAATAAGCCACTACCTAAAAATAAGTTTGAGCTAGGGCAAAAAGCAATAGCTGAGTCTGTTTCACCTAAACGCTGACATTCGCTGTCATGTAAGTGAACACCATGCGCAAAGACACTGCGGCGTCCTAATAGTTTACTTTTGTCGTAAACATCTAAGTAACCATCACTTTCAGGGAAAAGTTCTTTAACCCACTCGATTTCAGATTTGTTTTCACTTAAATGTGTATGAAGATATACACTTGGGTTTTCAGCAAGTAGTTGGCCTGCTTTATTTAATTGCTCTTTTGAACAAGTAGGTGCAAATCGAGGTGTAATGGCATATTGTAAACGGTCAACGTTATGCCATTTTTCAATAAGAGCCTTACTTTCATCGTAGCCACTTTGAGCTGTATCTGATAAGTAATCTGGACAGTTTTGATCCATTAAGACCTTACCACAAATCATACGAAGTTTTTTCTGTTGAGCAACCGTAAAGAAAGCATCTACCGACTCTTTATGTACGGTACCAAAAACTAATGCTGTTGTTGTACCCGCATCAAGTAATTGCGATAAGAAAAATTCGGCTACTTTTTTACCATGCTCTAAATCGGAAAACTTACGTTCGAACGGAAAAGTATAGTTTTCTAACCATTCTAAAAGCTGTTCACCGTAAGAGGCAATCATTTCTGTTTGTGGGTAGTGCACATGTGTATCAATAAAGCCCGGCATCATTAAGCCGTTCTCGTAATGAATTACCTCATCACCCTCATCTAATGTAGGCAATAATACTGACGCCTCTCCTATTTCCTCAACTAAACCATCTTTGATGATCAATAAACCATCTTCAATGTATTCATAGCTGTCTTCGAGGGCTACTTTGGCAGGGTCTGCCAAAAAGTGCATTAATTCACCACGGTATGCTTTTAACATAAATTTCTCACTTTTCTCTTATGAACATTAATCATGTTAGTTAATGTTCATGGTGTACTTATTTTATTTTGACTAGGGTCTGTTGAACTTTCAGTTTACACCTTGCTATTTTAAAAATTAGCCTATAGCAGAGACTAAAATGAAAGATGAACAGGCCCTAATAACTAATGCTTTTGTTGTCTTACTCTTAAGATTGCTCAATCACCATAGCGCCATCTAATTTCAACACATCACAATTATGACCTTTACCACCTCGGTCAACGACTAGGAAGTCACTTTCACTTCTTAGTGCTAAACAGAAATGATGCCACGTACCCTTATGGTAATTAACACCTTGGCTTGGCTTGGCAATAAAAACTTCTATCTGCTCAAAGTTAAAATCACCTGGTGGTGCAACCACAACCAAATAAGGATTATCTCCCATTGGAATAAAAGCCTGACTACCTAGTGGGTGCCTTTCCATCATTTCAATAGCAATGGGTTGTGCTAATGGCGTTGAGCGGAAAATATTAATCAGGGTATGCCCTACATTTCCTTCTTCGTCGCCATCAGATACATCTACTTTAGCTAAGTCATGGTAGCGCTGCGTAAAGCCGTCATTGATAGGGAAGTTATTCATCTTATCGCTGACTTCAATGACGTCGCCAAACGCAGCAAAAGCTTCTGCTGTTAAAGCTTTAGGTTTGATAGTGCCACTTTTTGTTTGGATTACTTGTTCCATCTTAATTTTCCTTTACTCTTCCTCTTATTTTTCAGTGATATTAGCTACCACGGTAAGTAGAGTAACCATAAGCGGTTAATAATAAAGGAACATGGTAATGTTCACCTTTATCATCAAGTTCAAAGACAATATCAACGTAAGGGTAGAAGCCAGCTTCTTCATTAGCTTTAAAGTACTCACTTGTTGCAAAGTGCATACGGTAAACGCCTGCGGGTAATTTAACATCATCTGCCAGTAAACCTGGAAGACGACCGTCTTGGTTAGTTATACCGCCACCAAGCTCAGTCCACTGGTCACCATTTTGTGTAAATAAAGTAATAGGTACATTGGTTGCTGGTAAACCGCGTGTTGTATCAAGTATGTGTGTTGTTATTTGACTCATCATAATTCCTTAATGTTTGCTTTATGCAAAAGCTTTGTCGATGCGTAATTGAAATATTTTACGCTGCTCTTCTGCTGCGTTAACAAACTCTTGCTCTTTTGTATTAGGTAGGCGTTCTTGAAGTAAATCAGACATTTGCTTCGCGCTTTTACCTGTTGCACAAACAATGAAAATAAAGCCAAATTTTGCTTCATAATCAGTATTACCTTGAGATAACGTTTCAAGTACAGCGTCATTAGCTTCTTTAACTAAGCCTTGCTCGTTGCCAGCTAGTTCTTTCGTGTTTGCATATTTAGCACGTAAACTATTTACGTCACCAATTTTAGGGTGACCTTCAAACGCTTCTAAAAAATCATTGTTTGTTAATTTTTTCCACGTTACATCTGCTAGTTCTTTTAACTGCTCTAAACTCGCAAAAGGTCTGGCTGCAACCATTAAATTTACCCAAGCAGATGACGTACAGCACTGCATAAAAGTATGTGCTGCTTGTTCAGTAGAGTAACTATTTAAATCATTCAATGTCATCACAAGGCCCTTAAGCTTTTTTATTCAGTACTTTACCGAAAGTTCTAAGACGAGAAATACCACCATCAGGGAATATATTCAAACGAATATGGGTAAAGGTTTGTTGGTTATCTACAACGATTTCATTCGTAAATAAGTGTTCTCTATGGGCATACAGCTTAGTACGCTCGATAATCGGTTGCCACTTCTCTTCTTGCTTACCATCTGTAAAATCGTCACTGTCTGAAACCATACCTTCTAATAGGAAGGTATCTGGGAAGTTACCTTTAAAGTGGCAAGTATCAACAATAACTTTTTCAATAGAACCTTGTGCTGCAAGCTTAACAATTGACCAATCTGGACCTGGATCACGACGACGCTTAGTTTCCCAACCATCACCCATGTCTTTACCACGACCTGGCATGATAAGGTTACTTTTTTCACTGAAGAACATATCGCTAACAAGTAACGCTTTACCACCGTTTTTAATGTAAGCTAAATCAATTAATTCACCATCAATAAACTGGTTCCAGTCAACATCGGCTTCACCGTAAACTCGTAAGCGAGCTACACCACCATCAGGGAACATGTTCAGACGAACGTGTGTATAGGCTTTATTGTTGCTAATTTCAAAAATGTTTTGGCTATGCGCTTCTACAGACGCTTGATCAAGTACAGTTTCCCAAACAGTGTCTTCATTAGGCTGAACATCACTTACACAAGCTTCTACAGAGACAGATTCTGGCGCATTACCACGGAAGTAGTTAGTATCAATATCAAAACCGCGAATAACACCCTTGATACCAAGACGAAGAATACACCAATCAAATTCACGACCATTATCACGGCCATAACTACGGCGAGATTCCCAACCGTCCATCCATTTACCACGGTCTGTAAATTTGTCATCAATAAATATTCCACGACCTGGTTTTATTAAGTTTTCCATACCAGCAAAAAAATCATCGCTACAAGAAAGTGTTTCACCACCAACGCGTTCGCTAACTAAGTCAACACAATGGGTCTTTAATTCTTGCTCTAACTTAAGCGCTTCACCGCTTAACTTATTTTGTTGTTGAGTATCTATATCTAACATCATAATTTGTTCTTCCTACTTCATCATTTATTTGTATTTATAACTGTTTAAGCTTATCTCGAAATGATCTTTACGTATTATTCTGTGTCTAATACGGATTTAAACTCTTTCCAATAGATGCCCTGTTGAGAGCTTGGTCGAGAATTAACTTTTCGTTTCGTTTTACTTACCAGTTCATTTTTTGTTTCGTTTGCAACCACTACTTTGGCTTTTTTTGCTTCGTCTTTACTTGTTTCATGCTTGTTAGCACTTGCTGTGGACTGATACTTGTTAATCACTTCGCCAGCAACTGAAATAGCCACTTCCATAGGCTGCTTTCCGCCTACTTCACTTAACCCTATTGGGCAATTCATGCGTGCGACTTGGGCGGGATCTATTTCTCTATGCTTATAACGCTGCTGAAAACGACGCCATTTAGTATCTGAGGCAATAAGTCCTAGGTAGTCAAAATCACCACGCTTTAGAATTTCTTGCGAGACGTCATAATCTATTTGATGGTTATGCGTCATCACAATGTAATAGCTGTTCGCTGGCATCGAAGCAATTTCGTCAACGGGATTTTCACTTACCATTTTAGTAACATTGTTGTATTCGCCCACGAAACTTGGAAATTGCTCTTCACGGTTATCTACCCATGACACATGACAAGGCAATTGCGCGAGTATTGAAACCAATGCTTTACCTACATGCCCTGCACCAAACAACATAATATTAACGCCGACAGCGGCAAAGCATTCAAACAATACCGTTGCATTTCCGCCACAACATTGCCCTAAATTACTACCAAGTTGAAAATGCTCAAGGTGTTGAGCACTCTTGCCTGTTTGTAGCATTTTTTGAGCGTACTTAATGGCTTTATGTTCTAAATGACCACCACCAATAGTGTCGAAACTGTCTTCTTTGCTAATCACCATTTTGGTACCGCTATTTCTAGGTGTAGACCCAGAAACACCTACCAAGGTAATTAATACATAAGCTTGACCTTGTTGACTTAAATCGTAAACTGCTCGACTCCAGTTTTTGGTGATGTTCGTTGCCATTATTTTAACCTTTTACTTACGCACTTTTAGCTTTAATTGCTTCAACAGCCCAAAGAACACGCTCTGGTGTTGCCGGCGTATCAAGTGCAGGGCTATGTTTATAGTCTCCTACACTTGCCACTGCATCTTTTAACGCAGCCCATACAGACATGCCTAACATGAATGGTGGTTCACCAACGGCTTTTGAATTATAAATCGTGTGCTCGCGGTTTGGCGCATCAGGTAGTAATGCAACTCTAAAGTCTTCAGGCGCATCATTTATCGCTGGAATTTTATAAGTCGCAGGGTTATTTGAAAGTAACCTACCTTGCTCATTCCAAACTAATTCTTCAGTGGTTAACCAACCCATACCTTGAACGAACGCGCCTTCAATTTGACCAATATCAATTGCAGGGTTAATTGAATGACCTACATCTTGTAATATATCGGTACGAAGTGTTTTATATTCACCTGTTAAGGTGTCTATTACCACTTCTGAAACAGCGGCACCCGTTGCATAGTAGAAGAATGGTCTACCTTTACCGGTACTTCTGTCGAAGTGAATTTTTGGTGTTTTATAAAAACCTGTTGAAGATAAAGAAACACGCCCCATGTAGGCGATTTGAGCAAACTCAGCAAAACTAAAAGTTTGTTCGTCTACCATAATGTTGCCATTTTCGAAAGCTACTTGCTCTTCACTAACACTGTATTTTTCACAAGCAAATTCAATTAAACGCTTTTTAATCGTTAATGCAGCGGCTTCTGCCGCTTTACCATTTAAGTCTGTACCTGAAGAAGCAGCGGTAGGTGAAGTATTTGGTACTTTATCTGTACGCGCTGCTGATGTGGCAATGGTATCAACATCAACCTGGAATACTTCAGCAACAATTTGTGCTACTTTAGTGTTTAAACCTTGTCCCATTTCACTGCCACCGTGGTTTAAGTGAATGGTGCCATCGGTATAAATATGCACTAACGCTCCAGCTTGATTTAAATGCTGAACAGTGAAAGAAATACCAAACTTAACAGGTGTTAAAGAGATGCCTTTTTTCAAAATAGCATTACTTTCGTTAAACGCTGTTATTTCTTTACGACGTGCTTGGTAATCTGAGCTTTCTTCTAAACCTTCAATAATCGCTTCTAAGTTATTGTGCTCAACTTCTTGATGATAATGCGTAACGTTACGTTCATCCTTGCCATAAAGGTTAATTTTACGAATTTCTAATGGATCTTTACCAAGGTAGCGAGCGATGTCATCCATCACCATTTCGATAGTTATCATACCTTGAGGACCACCAAAACCACGGTAAGCCGTATGTGATACGGTATTTAGCTTACAACGGTTGCCGGTAATAGTTGCTTGGTCTAAAAAATACGCATTGTCTGAATGGAACATAGCACGGTCAACAATCGCATCCGATAAATCAGGTGAATAACCACAGTTACCATTTACTTCAATGTTAATACCTTTAATTTGTCCTTTACTATCAAAACCTACCGTATAATTATTTTCAAATGGATGACGTTTACCTGTCATCACCATATCATCCAT
>CAWVWK010000057.1:0-14722 GCA_963933725.1 uncultured Colwellia sp. | reverse complement strand
TAAACTTCTAATTCGCACGAAGAGAAAGTTTTAAGTTTAAAGCTGTCAGTTTACACAAAGAATTAAAGATTAGAGATCTCATCGAATTACGCTAATTAAGGCGCTCTTAGGGTAAGAGTCTTGCACAACAGTAAGCAATTATTAACACAGCGTAGGTGAGTTTTTAGCCTTACAAAACTTTCATTCGCACGAAAGTGTAGAAGGATCCAGTAACTTTCGTTACGGGCTTTTTGCTTTTTCAGCAAATGAAAATATAAAAATATAATTAATGATCATCTTCGTGATGGTGATGATCCCCATCAAGAGCCGCCAAATCGGTGCTTAGGTGGTGGTGTTCATGTTCATTTTTATGACCATCGTCACCATGATGATGTTGGTGTTCACTTAGATGACCATCGTCTCCATGATGATGTTGATGTTCACTTATATGGCCATCATCACCATGATTGTGTTCGTGTTCGTTGGCATGACCATCATCTCCGTGGTGATGTTCATGCTGGTCTGCATGAGTATCAATTACTTGTGCCGTAGTATTTTGTTCGTTTTCTGTTTTATTACAACCGATAACAAACAACATGGAAATTATAGTAGCTGATATCAATTTTTTTAAGGGCATAACATTATTCCTCTTATGGATAATATAGCAAGTCTAGTACAACTTGAAGATAATTCAAGGGATGTAGAAATAAATTAGAAAGTCACTTAATTGTACGACATAGAGTAAGCTTTTAATTATAACGGGTGTTAATTCATGCTAGTTATTGTAGTATGTGCCCAGCTATTTTCGATATGAAAGTGCATTTAGTTATTAATTATACCAATGTCAGTTAATATGTGAGCTTTTACACTTGCTAAAATCACCAAATACTTCGTCATTTAATAATTATCGATGTATGGATGCATCTTATTAGACAATGCAGACGGTACAGGAAGTACCTCATTAGATAATGCAGGAGCGTATTGTCCTGAACAACTAGTTACTTAAAGAAATACCTTGTATTTGTCAATTTCCACTACGTAAAAAATAGATCACATATTAAATGAAACTGTTATTAATATTGATAGTTAGAAATGTACATACACCATAATAACAAAAAGGATTAGAATGAATAAATATATCCCTTTACTCGCTGCTGTAACTTTTGGCAGTATTATTGTTGCTTGTTCTGAGCAAAAAACTTCACCAAACACCGAAGTAGATACTATGAATGTTAATGCTGCAAATGTTTTAACCTACCCAGTTACAAAGAAAGGCGATGTAACAGATGAATATTTTGGCGCAAAAGTTAGCGACCCTTACAGATGGTTAGAAGATGACCGAAGTGAACAAACCGCTAGCTGGGTTAAAGCGCAAAACAAAGTAACATTTAATTACCTTGATCAAATACCATACCGTGAAGCGTTAAAGAAAAACTTAACCGATATATGGGACTATGAAAAAATTGGTTCGCCTTTCGTAGAAGGTAACTATACCTATTTTTATAAAAATGATGGGCTACAAAATCAATATGTGATTTATCGCTATAAAACAGCAGGTGAAACACAAGAACAAGCTACAGTATTTTTAGATCCTAATAAATTTAGTAAAGATGGTACAACTTCTTTAGGTCAAGTGAGCTTCTCTAAGGATGGCTCTATTGCTGCTTATGCTATTTCTGAAGGCGGCAGTGATTGGCGTAAAATTATTATTATTGATGTTGAAACGAAAGAGGTTCTTGAGCCTCAATTAGTTGACGTAAAATTTTCAGGTATTTCTTGGTATAAGAACGAAGGTTTTTACTACTCTAGCTATGATAAACCAGAAGGTAGCGAACTTTCAGCTAAAACAGATCAACATAAGCTTTATTACCATAAGTTAGGTACAGCTCAAAGCAATGACTCTGTTATTTTTGGTGCTACAGCACAAGAAAAAAGAAGGTATGTTGGTGGTTATGTAACAGATGATAACCGTTATTTATTAATTTCTGGCTCTGTATCAACATCAGGCAATGATCTTTATTTGAAAGATTTATCTAAACCAGAAAGTGAGCTAGTCACTATATTAGACCACACCGATTCTGATACTTATTTATTAGATAACGAAGGTGATAAACTTTTCTTAGTAACTAATCTTGGTGCAGATAATAAAAAATTAGTAAAAGTGGATGTAAAAGCCCCAACTTCAGGTAACTGGGTTGATGTAATCCCTGAAACTGAAAATGTATTAAGTGCTTCAAAGGGGGGAGGATATTTATTTGCTCGCTATATGGTTGATGCAATAAGTAAAGTTTATCAATATGATTATCAAGGAAATAAGGTTAGAGAAATAGCACTTCCTGGAGCGGGTACTGCATCTTCACTTAACGGTAAGAAAGACGCAAAGACACTTTATTATTCTTTTACCAATACAACAACTCCGTCTAGTATTTTTACTTTCAATATCATAACAGGTGAAACATCGCTATTCTCATCATCTAAAGTTAAATTTAACAGTGGTGACTATGAGTCGAAGCAAGTCTTTTATACCTCAAAAGATGGCACTAAAATCCCTATGATGATTAGCCATAAGAAAGGCTTAAAATTAGATGGTAAAAACCCAACCATACTTTATGGTTACGGTGGTTTTAATATAAGCCTAACACCTTCATTTAGCTTAACGCGTGCTGTCTGGATGGAACAAGGTGGTATTTTCGCTGTCGCTAATTTGCGTGGTGGTGGTGAATACGGGAAGAAATGGCATGATGCAGGAACTCAGCTTCTTAAACAAAATGTTTTTGATGATTTCATTGCGGCGGCAGAGTACTTAAGTACTGAAAAGTATACTTCAAGCGACTTCCTTGCTATTCAGGGGGGCTCAAATGGCGGTTTGTTAGTTGCTGCGGTAATGCTTCAGCGTCCAGATCTAATCAGAGTTGCGCTTCCTGCAGTAGGTGTTTTAGATATGCTGCGCTACCATACATTTACTTCAGGCGCGGGTTGGGCATACGACTATGGAACTTCTGAGCAAAGTAAAGAAATGTTTGAATATTTACAAGCCTATTCACCTGTTCATAACGTAAAGGCTAATGTTGCTTATCCAGCTACAATGGTTACTACAGGAGATCATGATGATAGAGTTGTTCCTGCGCATTCATTCAAGTTTGCAGCTGAATTACAAGCTAAGCAACAGGCTTCTGACTTAGGTAAAAACACATCGCCTATGCTTATTCGAATTGAAACTAACGCTGGTCATGGTGCTGGTACACCTGCAAGTAAAACGATTGAACAATACGCAGATATATTCGGTTTTACTTTATACAATATGGGGATAAAAAGTTTAGATAAATAAACTTTAGTAGGTTATCGCTTAAACTAAGTGAAAGTTAAATATTAAGATATAGTTAAGCTAGAACGATAAATGCCATTGAAAAATGATTTTCAATGGCATTTTTTATATGTTTTGTAAATTAACCGCAAAGTTTAAATAGTTTACTCATTCCAAGGTGTTATTTAGAAGCACCAATATAGTAATAAACAGTCCATTGTTGCTTAAAAGCAGCTCTGCTGGGAACTATATGAGCTGAAACGTTAGCAGATTCATTCTTATGGCTAAAAATTGTTTTCAAACCTGCGTCATTGACACGATTTTCCTCTGAATCTAGCCAGCTATCATCAAGGCACTGACGAGTGGTTTTTTTCGCACTGCTATAATATTGCTGAGCAAGCTCTTCGCTATCAATATCAATTCGACAAGAGTAAGTTAATTGATTTGAAGCGAGCGTCCATATTTGGCAGTTATCGCCAACTAAATCATATTTTGCTTTCCAAATACGTGTAGACTTAGATTTAACTTGTGATTGTTTCATATCATCAAAGTTATTATGAGATGCTTTAATTAATAAATCTATTTTCTGGCAAGCATTCGATACTGGTTTGATATTATTCTGGGTTACAGTATTTTGATTTGTACAGCCAATTATAAGTGCACAACTGCTTAATAACACAAGTGAGTTTACTTTAATCATAGAATTTTTCATGTAGATAATAAATTAAGTTGATGAGTTTACAGTTGTTAAGTATAGGATATTAAATCATACAAAGCACATTAGGGCTAATCAAATTTGGGTAGTTTGCTAATGTCTGTTAAAATTACAGATTAATTGACCCTAAATACTACATTGGTAGGCCAGACCTTGAATTCAAATGATGTTTTAAGACGAATACGTTACACGTTTAATTTTAACGATAAAAAAATGGTAGCTCTTTTTGCTCTTGCTGATAAGGAAGTAAGCAGAGAGCAAATCAGCCAGTGGTTGAAGAAAGAAGATGATCCAGATTTTGTTGCATGTAACGATGAAACCTTAGCAACTTTCTTAAACGGCCTTATTACAGATAAGCGTGGTAAAAAAGATGGTCCAATACCTAAACCCGAGAAAAGACTCACTAATAACGCTATTTTAACTAAACTTAAAATAGCGTTAAGTTTACAATCTGATGATATTATTAACATGTTATCTGCGGTAGGGTTCCGACTTACTAAACCAGAACTAAGTGCCTTTTCACGAAAGCCAGATCACAAGCACTATAAAGTGTGTAAAGATCAAATTTTACGCAACTTTATTCAGGCGATAGATGAAAAGTTTCATGTGGCTAGAACCAAAAAAGTAGTCAAGCCATCAGCTTTAGAAAATGACTTTGATAACTCAAATAACAAGCCTTTAACTCAAGGAAAAATTAAAGCGAGAAGCTTTAATAAAAAGTCAAAAGAACCCTATGTTGAAGGAGCTAGACCGAATGCGAGCAAGGTTTATGTTAATCCAAATCGCAATGAACAAGAACCGAGTAAAGCGGATGTGAAACGCAAGGTATTAAAGCTAACAGCTGAACAAATATGGGGTAGTGATAAGAAAAAGTAACGGTTTCTTATAAATAGAAAATAAGTAAGCTGACTTAGAGTTAACTAAAAAGGTGCATCTTTGTTGATAGAATGCACCTTTTGTTTAAGTTATTTAAATGTATACAACTAGCTTAGTAGTCAACCCACTCGGCGTAATGTTTGTTCTTTCCTAGTGCAGACTGGCTTCCTTTTAAAGAAAAGCTATAGCCACATAAAGAGAACTTTCCTCTAAAAGCAAGAGATTGAATTAACTCCTTAGTATCAAGCGGTGAAAAACTTGCGTAATAATTTGTTGTCTCTTCAACCGTTACTTCCAATGTTCTAAAAGTATTTTGTTTATTACTCTTCCTTGGTGAAAAAGCAATGTTGTTACAGCTTTTATCACCTTGTGCATCAACTTGTGACCAAAGCGTGCCATTATTCACTTCATCTGCTTGCCACGAAATAATTAAGCCTTTATATGGCGATAAATAAAGAGAAAAAGCATCGGGCATTTCTAAAGGATATAGGTTTTCAATAGAGTGTAAGTTTAATTGTTTCTCTTCTTGCGCTGAACTATTTGATACCACCTCAGGCTGGGTTTCATCAGTGAAGCTAGAAAGAATAAAAGAAAACATGAATGCTATAAAAACTAGTGCAATGCCGGTGTATATTGTAACTTTCGCATTCTTTCCTTTTAATAGTTTTAATCGAATCATTTCACCAATATCTGCTTGATGAGTTGATTGTTCGCTCTTTTGATGGACACTTTCGATAGCTTGTCCAAAAAAAGCACCTGTTTTAGGTTCACGAGCTAATAGTTCGTCATCTAATAGCTCTTTGTTTGCTTCAGGTAATATGCTGTCTTCTTCATAAAAAGGCTCAAAGTCTTGTTTTAATCTGGGTTCTATACGTCTTCTGGCTTTATGTGTAGTTACTTGTTTTTGATATTTAGTAAGATCAACGGGACCATCATACCCTAAAATATATTGTACACGCCTGGCGTTCTTGCTCGCTTTACTTGGGTAGGTTAACAAAATAGCTAAACATAAAGCAGGTAGAAGCAAAAGCCAGTAACTACTTGTGTGTTTGGAAAAAAGAATAATTAAAGCGACGATAAAGAAGCTTATTATAGGTGCTAAAATCCAATTACTATTTAAAGCACTATCTCTCAATCGTCTTTGTGTTGATAAAGCAATTAAGCCTGTTAGAACGATTGTAATAAACACAGGAAGTATTGTGCTTTGAGATAATGCCTTACTAAACAGTATAAAAAGTAAAAAAGAACTAGCACAAATAGCAAAAAAACGAACTCGGGTATCAAGCCCTTTTAAACAAAATAATGACTTAAACAACTGCACAACTACTCCAGGGCTTAACTAATTCGGCTAAGCTTTCTTATTATAATGACTTGACGATAATTTTATTTTTTAATGTATCGTATTTTCGTTCTCTATTCTATAAGGAGGTAAGACAACATCCTTGAGTTTCAAGCCCGTTAAGAATAAAACTCCATGGTTATTAGACTGGCCATCCCCGCTAAATTCGAAATCAAATATACTTAACCAAGCTAAACCATCTTCTTTACTGAATTTAAGCGTACTTGAGCGTCGTGCAATAGCAATATATTGTAAATTATTTTGTTTACAGTAAGCCTGTGCTGTTTTTCTGCCAACTTCTGATAGTTTCCTTAGGTAGATAAAATACCAGCAAACTAAACAAAACAATAACAAATAATAAATATTTTCCATGAATGAGTTCCTAAGTAAATAGATTAAAGCGTTTATGAAGAAAATAGTTGGCCAATGCTTAATGACAGCTCTTCACTACGTTCAGGCTCTCGTATTGCTTGTAAGGCTAATACTCTCATTTTAGGTATAGCGACCATATCTCTGAAAATACTTTTGAATAAAGTACTATCTTTATGTTTAACGACTTGTTCAAAGTAAGTTAAAACTAACGGCACACTTGTTAAAGCTAACCAACATCTACCAGAAATTACGATAAGAAGTTCTTGAGAAATTTGATCATTTTTAAGAAGAGACTCAATAAACTGTTTAACATAAACATGCTCAGCGCTTGATGCTAAACAGCGTAAAAGTTGTGAATTAATTGAAGCGGTAGGTGCACTTTCCATTGATGAAGCTAAATGGTTGATCAAGGCTTTTATCAATGCGACGGGAAGCTTTTCATTTTCAAGTGCGCTACATAGAGGCGACATCACTTCATCAGGTAAAGCACTTAGCGCTTTAATTAAAAGAGAGGTGTAGTATTCACTTTGTTTCTTTATTGCTTCGTTAACTAATATTTCTTGAGATATCAACGTTGCAAAATCACAAATTCCCTGCACACCAAGTTGTTGCCATTGCTCTTTATAATGCTCGCTTTCTAGATACTTAACAAAGGGCGCCAAATGCTCACTTTCTTTGGTAGATAAATTTGGAAAATTACTTTTTAAAGAATACTTTAATTTACTATTTAATGAAGCTAGTTTGTACTGAGCAGGCGTATATAAATAAGGATTACTTTTCAGTAGAGACTCTTGGTGTTCAGTAGGGTTTTGAGTCAGATCTTTACCTAAAGCCTCAACGATAATCGCGATAAAATGATTTCTTGCTCCCTGATTTAGTAGGCCTTGCTCGTCTAAAGGTAGTTTGAGCAACCATAAATAGGGTTGCAGACTATTTGGTTGCCAAAAGGATATGGCAATGAATGCGTGACCTTGCGACGGGAAAGGGTAGGCTAGTTGGTTTTTTTCTATTTTATCAAAGCTCTCTTTTGATATCTTAGTCACCATTCGCCCCATATCAAAAATTCGATATTGTGATTGTGATGATTTTAAAAGTTGAGAAATTGTATCGATGGTTTCCATAAAGGGTCCGTTATACTTTAATAATATATTACTGATTTAGGGGCTGCTGACATTTAAGTTTACAGCTGTGTTGCGCTTGAAAAAGAGGTTAATCGAGGCGCTTAATATAATGTTTGGTTGTTGCAAATGCAGTTTTAAGCAACAAGAGTAATACTTTTTCAAGGCAACCCGAAGGGCTATGGCTATTTTTCAACCTAACATCATTAAAAACAGTTAAAGTAGAATAACTACATAGCGTTATTTTACGCCTTGTTATCTTAAAAATCAGTCTGAAGCAGAGGCTAAACTAAAGAGCAACACACTCTAATTACTTAGTGAATTGCTCATTTAACAACTCAAATTTTTCAGGAGTTACTTTTAGCCAAGCACCTTGCTCATACCAGTCACCTAAAACAATGCGTTGAGCTTTTTTACCATTTGCAACTAAGTCATGAATAAATGGTTTGTGAGTATGCCCGTGGATTAACAGCTGAGTGTGGTATTGAGATAAACAATCGACCACTTCTGAAGGTGTAACATCCATTATCTCTTGCGATTTTAACATGGTCGCTGAAGCACTTTTATCTCGGTAGTTTCGTGCTATTTTTTTTCGTATGAAAAGCGGTAAGCTGGTCATAAAAAATTGCCACCACCATGTACGAGATTTCTTTCTAAATTTTTGATAATCAACATCTCTGGTGCAAAGTGTATCCCCGTGCATTATAACAACTTCTTGCCCGTACAGTTCTATCAAGTCAACCTCCGGAAGGAGCTCCATACCGGATTGTTTTGCAAACTTTTTACCGAGTAGAAAATCACGATTACCATGAATAAAGTATATTTTAGTGCCAAAGGAGCTTAAAGTATTTAATGCTGATGAAATTGTTTTAACAAAAGGGCTATCATCATCATCGCCTATCCAAGCTTCAAATAAATCACCTAAAATATAGAGTTTTTCTGCCTCAATAGCATCGTTTTTTAAAAAACGTAAAAAGCAGGCGCTGATGTCAGGCCTGCTTTGCGTTAAATGTAAGTCAGCAATAAAATAAGTTACTGGTTGTTTTTTTTGATTCACTGTCATTTATTGCTACTTTGTTAACAGATAAGAATTTAGTTGAACTTACGCAACAATAGCCGACTCAATAACAATATCGTCTTTAGGAACGTCACCATGCCCGAACATGTTACCTGTTTCTACTAAAGCCATTTTATCAACTACTTCCATACCTTCAACAACTTCACCAAATACACAATATCCCCAACCTTGCATGCTTTCACTACTAAAGTTTAAGAAATCATTATCTGTTAAGTTAATAAAAAATTGTGCAGAAGCAGAATGAGGCTCTTGTGTTCTAGCCATAGCAAGGCTGCCTCGTTTGTTACTTAAACCATTGTTGGCTTCATTTGTAATGCTCGCACGTGTCGTTTTTTCGTCTAACCCAGGAGCAAAACCACCGCCTTGCGCCATAAATCCTTTGATCACACGGTGGAAAATAGTACCGTTGTAGAAGCCGTCTTCAACATATTGCTGAAAGTTTTTAGCTGTTTGAGGCGCGTTTTCAAAGTCTAATTGAATTTTAATGTCGCCTAAATTTGTTTTGAAAATAATCATAATATCTCTGTATAAATTAATATTGAATGACTTAACTATATTTTGGCATTCAAATTGAAAAAAAGTGAGCTAATTGTAACGTAAGTTACTAGAAAATGCATCTGTTGTGGTGATCATATCGCAAGGTTGATGTACAATCTGTAGCGTTAAACTTTTCTTATATTATCACTGGAGATAAATTTTCATATGTTACATCTATACAACACCCTAACGCGTAAAAAAGAGGTTTTTACACCTATACATGCTGGAAAAGTAGGGTTGTACGTATGTGGTTGTACTGTTTATGATTTATGTCATATAGGTCATGGTAGAACTTATATTAGTTTTGATAATATCGCACGTTATTTACGTTTTTCTGGCTATGATGTGAACTATGTTCGCAATATTACCGATGTTGAAGATAAAATTATTAACCGTGCCCAAGAAAACAACGAAACTCCAGAGCAGCTTACAGAAAGAACGATTGCTTTAATGCATGAAGACTTTGACGCACTTAATATGGAACGCCCTGATCTAGAGCCGCGAGTAACAACGCACATGGATGAAATTATTGACATGATTAAGGTGTTAATAGAGAAGGAGCACGCCTATGTTGTTGATAATCCATATCAAGACGACAACCTATCAGATAGCGATGTGCTTTTTGATGTATCAAGCTATGCAGATTACGGTAAATTGAGTGGTCAAAACCTTGAACAGTTACAATCGGGGTCTCGTGTTGAGGTAGATAAAAATAAAAAAAATCCCTTAGATTTTGTTTTATGGAAATCAGCTAAACCAGGTGAGCCTAGTTGGACTTCTCCGTGGGGAGAAGGTCGCCCGGGGTGGCATATAGAATGTTCAGCGATGAATGCAAAAGAATTAGGCCATCATTTTGATATTCATGGCGGCGGCTCAGATCTTACTTTCCCGCATCATGAAAATGAAGTAGCGCAAAGTTGTTGTGCACTTGAAACACCTTATGTTAATTACTGGATGCATACAGGCATGGTTCAAGTTGACCAAGAGAAAATGTCTAAATCATTAGGTAATTTCTTTACTATCCGCGATGTACTTGCTCAATTTGACGCAGAAACCGTAAGGTTCTTCTTAACAACAGGGCATTATCGTAGTCAGCTGAATTATTCCGTCGATAACCTAGAGCAAGCTCGCTCGTCAGTAGAGCGTATTTACACAGCGTTGCGTGATGTAGAAATTCCAGAGGGCTTTGTTTTAGACAGAGAAGGACCTTATGTCGGTCAATTTTGTCAGGCGATGGATGATGATTTTAACACACCGCAGGCACTTGCTGTTTTATTTGAATTAGCTAAAGAATTAAATCTGCAAAAAACTAATAATATCGAACAAGCAGCAATCTTAGCTGGTACTTTAAAAGAACTTGGTGGTTTACTCGGTTTGCTACAGCTCGATCCTGCTGCATTTTTACAAGGGCAAAACAATGACGCAGAGGTTGTTGTAATAGAAGCTTTAATTGAGCAACGTAACCAAGCAAGAAAAAATAAAGATTGGGCTATGGCGGACGAAGCGCGCGATAAATTAAATGCAATGAATATTATATTAGAAGATAGCGAAGGGAAAACAACTTGGCGCAAGGCCTAACTTAATTTAACCGTTTTTAATTATAAATATTTTAAGCATAAAAAAGCCAGTTTCAATTTACATTAATATAAATTGAAACTGGCTTTTTCATTGCCTCTAATGGGCTGTATTAATTGTTCTCAGTCTCTTCACAGGCAATAAGCGTATTTTCAATTAAACTAGCGACAGTCATTGGACCAACACCACCGGGTACAGGGGTGATAAAAGAAGCTTTATCTTTAGCTACATCAAACTCAACATCACCTACCAGTTGACCATTATCGAGTCGGTTAATGCCAACATCAATAACTACAGCACCTTTTTTAATCCAATCACCAGGAATAAAGCCGGCACGACCAACTGCAACGACAACTAAGTCAGCATTACGTACTTTACCCTCAAGGTCTTTGGTGAAACGATGACAAGTTGTTGTTGTACAGCCAGCTAACATCAACTCTAAAGTCATAGGGCGGCCAACAATATTGGAAGCGCCGACAATAACAGCATCTAATCCATGTGTTTTTATGCCTGTAGACTCAATTAGAGTCATTATACCTTTCGGGGTACAAGGTCTAAGGCCTAGTTGACGTAATGCAAGCTTACCCACATTGAACGGGTGGAAGCCATCAACATCTTTTTTTGGAGAAATTCTTTCAATGATAGAATTTGCATCAATGCCATCAGGAAGGGGAAGTTGTACTAAAATACCATCTATTTCAGGGGCATTATTTAGTTTATCTATTAACTGACAAAGTTCGTCTTGATTTGTGGTGGCGGGTAAATCAAATGAACGAGAAATAAAGCCGACCTCTTCACAAGCTCTACGTTTACTACCAACATAAACTTGAGAAGCAGCGTCGCAACCAACCAATATAACAGCCAATCCTGGCGCTCTTAATCCTTTAGCCATTCTTAATTGAACTTTCTCTTTAACTGTTGTTCTAACTTGTGCTGCTATTTCTTTTCCGTTGATCAGTGATACCGTCATAATGAACTGCTTAACCTTAAGTTGATAAACTAAAGTGAATACGATTAAAAAACTAAATTCTAATAGCGTAAATATTACTACTAGGTCAGTGCTATATTTTGCCATAACAAAGAAGAAGAGGGTAGAAGTAATCAAAGATTTAAATGAAAGGAGGAAAAAATAGCTTTATTGCACTAAAATTAACCGAACAAAAAAAATATTATAAAAACTGATTGACTAGCACAAAACAACTCGGTAACATCCGCACCCGTTGAAAGCAGTGAAGTTAAAGGCTACTTTTAACATGTGTCGGTGATTAGCGCAGCTTGGTAGCGCACTTGGTTTGGGTCCAAGGGGTCGCAAGTTCGAATCTTGCATCACCGACCACTTATTCTTTGGTTATGCGCCACTAGCTCAGCTGGATAGAGCAACGCCCTTCTAAGGCGTGGGTCTCAGGTTCGACTCCTGAGTGGCGTGCCATCTTCTTTTTAAAGAAGTAAAAGTAAACATATTATGGTGGCTATAGCTCAGTTGGTAGAGCCCCGGATTGTGATTCCGGTTGTCGTGGGTTCAAGTCCCATTAGCCACCCCATTTTATGATGAAATAAATTTAGTTTGTTTCGTATTAAAAAAGAAATCGGTGATTAGCGCAGCTTGGTAGCGCACTTGGTTTGGGTCCAAGGGGTCGCAAGTTCGAATCTTGCATCACCGACCACTTTCTTTTTTATTTATCCTTTCCTATCTGGTACAATTTTTTTAACTATCTCTATCTCTATAATTTTTATTTCTGTCATTTAAACAATTAATCTCTTTTTCAAGTAACGTATGTATATGCTTGCATGTTTTTATCTACCTAGCTATAATCCCGCGTCATAATATTTTAACCGTTCGTATGAACTAAGCACATTTTCTTTGGGTATTTAGTTATCGAAAGAACAAAGTGCATTATAAAAAAGCGTAATACGCTAATTTTTTTTGAGGTATGTAAATGCAAGTTTCAGTTGAGACTACACAAGGTTTAGAGCGTCGTATAACAATTTCTGTTCCAGCCGAAAAAGTAGATGTGGAAGTTAAGAGTCGTCTTCGTCAAGTTGCTAAAACACAACGTATTAACGGTTTCCGTCCTGGTAAAGTACCGGCGTCAGTTATTCAAAAACGTTTTGGTAAGTCTGTTCGTCAAGAAGTTGCTGGCGAAATCATGCAACGTAGTTTTGTTGATGCGATTGTAGCTGAAAAAATCAACCCAGCAGGACGTCCTGCATTTGTCGCTAAAAGCAACGAAGATGGTAAAGCTTTAGAATTCGAAGCAACGTTTGAAGTTTATCCAGAAGTTGCATTAAAAGATTTAGAAAAAATCACTGTTAAACGTCCTGATGTTGAAGTAACGGATGGCGACTTAGATGAAATGTTTGTAACGCTTCAAAAGCAACACCAGACATGGAAAGAGAACAAGCGTAAAACGAAAAAAGGCGATAAGTTAACTTTAGATTTCACAGGTCGTATTGACGGCGAAGAATTTGAAGGTGGCAAGGCTGAAGGTTTTGAATTAGAACTAGGTGCTGGTCGTATGATTCCTGGTTTTGATAAAGAAATCACAGGTATGAAAGTTGGTGAAGAAAAAACAATTAATGTGACTTTCCCCGAAGATTACCACGCAGAAAACTTAAAAGGTAAAGAAGCAGAATTCGATATTGTACTTCATAAAACTGAAGGTCCAGTTTTACCAGCAATTGATGATGAGTTTGCTAAGTTATTTGGTATTGAAAGCGGTGGCGTTGAAGCGTTACGTACTGAAGTTAAGAAAAACATGACACGTGAACTTGTTCAAGCTGTTAAAGCTAAACTAAAAGAGCAAGTTATCGAAGGTTTACTTGCTGGTCATGAAGTAGGTTTACCTGCTGCATTAGTTTCTCAAGAGGTTGATGTATTACGTCAACAAGCTATGGAGCGTTTTAAAGGTCAAATGGATCCTAAAAACTTACCAGAGCTTCCAGCAGAAATGTTCAAGGAGCAAGCAGAGCGTCGCGTTAAAATCGGCTTATTATTAGGCGAAGTTATTAAAGTAAACGAGCTTAAAGTAGATACGGCTAAAGTTGATGAACTAATTGCTTCTGCTGCGTCAGCTTACGAAGATCCACAAGAAGTTATTCAATATTACGCTTCTAATCAAGAGTTAATGCAACAAATGCAGAATGTAGCACTTGAAGAGCAAGCCGTTGAACTTTTAGTAGAAACTGCAAAAGTAACAGAACAAAAGACTAGCTTTACTGAGATAATGAATCCAGAAGGTAAGTAATCGTTTGTCAGTCGTACTTTTCGATTGACAATAGCCTAAGCTATCGCGTAAATTTAATGGCTTGTATGAAATTATTCATATAAGCCATTTTTATTATATAAAGGGAAGGTCAGTCTTGTTTAATTCATCTATTAATTCTCATATAACATCTCAAGCAAACTTGGGCGCTAATGAAGCTCAAAATGCATTAGTTCCAATGGTTGTAGAGCAAACTCCTAAAGGTGAACGCTCATTTGATATTTATTCTAGATTATTAAAAGAACGTGTTATCTTTTTATGTGGTCAAGTTGAAGACCATATGGCTAACTTAATTATCGCTCAATTGTTGTTTTTAGAGTCTGAAAGCCCTGATAAGGATATATTCCTTTATATTAATTCTCCAGGTGGTTCTGTTACAGCAGGTATGGCAATTTACGATACCATGAAATTTATTAAGCCAAATATTAGTACTGTTTGTATTGGTCAAGCAGCTAGCATGGGGGCTTTTTTATTATCAGGTGGTGAAAAAGGTAAACGGTATTGTTTGCCTAATGCGCGTGTAATGATTCATCAGCCCTTAGGTGGATTTCAAGGTCAAGCCTCTG
>CAWVWK010000056.1:0-14769 GCA_963933725.1 uncultured Colwellia sp. | reverse complement strand
CAAAGCTAGTGGTAGAAAAACATATTGTAAAAAAGATAAATAAGCGTAATAAAAACACCATTATTTTTCTCCTCCTTGTTTAGTGAGCGCATTACCTGACTGTAAAATGCTTTCTATCTCATCCATTTTTAAATTTTGCTTGGAAATTGTTGTTAGTCGATTCAGTTGAGCTTCTCTCTGTTGGTCAATATCTACCACCAAAATAACGGGGCAATCAACTTTATCTTCGTACCCTATGTTGACAATATCATGTGCTCTTAAATTTATTTCTGCAGAGCTATCCGCTTCAGAAGTCGTACCTTGTATCATTAATGTTTTCATTTCTTATCCTTCAACGACAAAGCAATACCCGCCATAATAAAGTCTACTTTATTCGCTATTTTTGCAATGTCTTGATGTAACCAACCCGCTTGGTCAACAAAGTTACGTGATAACTTGGCCATTGGCACTATGCCATGGCCAACTTCATTACTAACTAACAAGAGTGTCACTTCATCACTTTGCGCATAAGTCGACAATAAACTTAAAAGAGCCTGCTTTTCTTTTTCCCAACAAGGCTCTGTTGAGCATAAGCAGTTACTTAACCATAAAGTAAGACAGTCGACTAAAATTGTCAGTGGCTTTTTACTTTTCTGTTGGCGTTGATGCTGGGCTATTTGATTTTCTATCACACTAGCAACCTTTATAGGCGACTCAATAACTTCCCAGTGCGGCGGTCTTTGTTTTTTATGCTGCTGAATACGCGCTGTCATTTCATCATCATGTGCCTGCGCTGTTGCTAGGTAATAAATACAAGCGCCATCACGCGTTTCATTTTGCAAAGCTTGTTGCTCTGCAAACGTACTTTTACCTGAACGTGCCCCACCTAAAATAAGATGTGTAGCCATTAATTCACTCCCCAAATCCAAGTAGTAATAAGCTTAAATAAATAATAATTTCACTACTTTGTTGAGCTGCTCCTAAACAGTCCCCAGTATAACCGCCTAATTGACGTTTAAACCAAGTAACAAGTAGCCCTCTAAAGAGCACTAAAACAAGTAAAAGCACAATACACTCATCTAAGGATAAGTAATACATACTTACTATTAATCCGGTTATAAGAAGAATGACTAAGCTTTTAACAGATAACGATTGTGCAATAGGTTTAACTTTTGAGGTGGCATCTTCTGTCACATATGCCATATCAAAGATCAAACTAGTCGCAACAACACGGCTTAAAGTGTTCGCTAAAATTAAAGCCATAACAGGTGAAGCAAGTGCCATTAAAGCTTGAAACTTAAGTAATAAAATAATAACTAAAGAGGCGGCGCCATAAGTACCTAAACGGCTATCTTTCATGATATTAAGCTTTTGCTCAATACTCCAACCTCCGCCAAAACCATCCCAAACATCTGCCCAGCCATCTTCATGAAAAGCGCCTGTTAATAAAAGACTTGCTGCCATTGTAATAACTATGGCTATATTCTTTGGTAAAAACTCAACACTTAACAAGTAAACCAGCGCACACAGCACACCAAGCAATAAACCGACTAAAGCAAAATAGCGGCTTGCCTGATTCAACTGTGAAGCATTTATTTTTTCAGGTAGGGGAACATAAATCCGCGTAAAAAAGCTGATTGCCAATAACAGTAAGGACAATTGTGTTTTCGCTGTTTTACAAAAAGTTTGTATCATAAGTTCGTTATACCAATCTCATTTAAACTCAAATAAAACTCAATGGGGTTCAACATACCTTGGTTACAGAAGCTTGTTCAAAGCTGGCCATATCATTATAAAAAGTAACGCTAGCCTGAATAAGCGGCAAGGCTAAACTGGCACCGGTTCCTTCTCCTAAGCGTAACCCGAGATTTAATAAAGGCTCTACATCCAGCCATTGCAGCATTTTTTGATGACCTTGTTCGCCTGAACAATGAGAAAAAATCATATAATCTTTCACTGCTGGGTTTATTTTAATAGCAACCATTGCTGCTGCAGTGCAGATAAAACCATCCACAATAACATGCATACTCTCTGCCGCTGCCGCTAACATCGCCCCGGTAAGTTGTACGATTTCAAAGCCACCTAAACAAGCGAGTAACTGTATCGGGTCAGCTAATTTAGCTTGATGAAGAGAGAGTGCTTGGTCTACGACTTGTTGCTTTTTCAGGACAACTTGCTCTGAAACGCCAGTTCCCTGCCCTACGGTTTCAAAGCCTGACAAGTTCATCATCGCTGCCATAATGGCTGATGCCGAAGTTGTATTACCTATGCCCATTTCACCAAATGCAACTAAGTTACTACCATTGCCTTTTACTTGCTTGATGAGCTCTTGTGCTTTAATGAAACCTGCTTCAACAGCTGCAACCGACATAGCTGATTCTTGATGAATAGGTTTTGTGATATTGCCTAATCTTTGGTTTATCACACCAGAGCCTTCATCAGGTTCAATGAGAATGCCACAGTCTACAACCTTAAGTTGCCAACCAAATTGACGACAAAATACATTAATACCTGCTCCGCCTGTGGCAAAATTAGCAACCATTTGCCCTGTCACTTCACTCGGCGCAATAGATAAACCTTCAGCTGCAACGCCATGGTCGCCAGCAAAGACAACGAGGGTTGGATTAGAGATAATTAACGCCGTAGAATTATCATCAGCCATAACCTGAACACGTGCCAAACTTTTAGCAAGGTCTTCTAATTGACCAAGCGCACCTAATGGTTTGGTTTTTGCGTCAATTTTTGCTTGAATTGTTTCATCAAACTCAGTACTAACTTCACTGATTGTAAAATACATATTTTCCTCTATATGATTAATACGCTAATACTTTCCTTAGCTAATGCGGTTTAACTTGGTCGACTTTTTCTAAAGTAAAGCAGTGCTAGGAAGAATAAACTACCCGTTGCTGCTGTGATAACGCCCACTGGCAATTCTTGATTATTCAAGATTGTGCGAGATAAGATATCAACCCAAATCATAAAGATACCGCCAAATATAGCGGTAAGTAAGATACCAAAAACGGTTCCTTGGGAAATAAAGAACCTTACAATATGCGGTATCATCAAACCGACAAAGCCAATACCGCCGCACATAGATACAAGCGTTGCGGTTATTAAGGAACTAAGTAGCAACATCATTATGCGAAAACGGTTCACTTTAATACCTAAAGTCGTTGCACTTTCATCTCCTAACAACATGGCATTTAAGGGGGTTCGATAGGCTAATAAAAAAATCATGCAGGTAATGATAACAACGCTAGGCATTAATAGGTTGCCCCATTGCGCACGTGAAAAACTCCCCATACTCCAAAAAAGCACGGCAGAAATAGCCTGAGGGTCGTTATGATAAAGCAACAAACTGGTAAATGAGCTAAATAGAAATGAGAGCGCAACACCAGCAAGTAACATTGATTCAACTTGTTGGCTTTGGCTGCGACCTGAAATGAATACCAACATGATCATCGCAACCAAGCTACCAATAAATGCAGCTACCGGTGTTAACACCGTGAACATGCTACCGGTAAAAGCAATTAATATAACAACACCAAGAGAAGCTCCTGCAGAAATACCGAACAAGTAGGGGTCTGCTAAAGGGTTTCGCGTAACCGTCTGTAAAATTAACCCTGAAATAGCTAGCCCTGCACCAGCAAGTAAGGCCAAAATCGTTCTAGGCATACGTAAATCCCATATAATGCGCTGAATAAAGCCATTATTATATTCATCAACATTAAGCCATAGACCATTGTAAACATCAGCAAACGATGTTTCAGCTGCACCAAAAGAAAGAGCGCAAAAGAAGCTGAAAAAACATAGCAAGATAGAGGCTAGTATAATGCTTGCTTGGCTTATATATTTTCTATCTGACCATGAACTACCTTTATTCATTGCTGCCTCCTGAAAGCCTGCTTGTCTGGCTTGGCTCACTTTTCTTGCTCTGGTAAGCATCATAATGATATGAGATATGTGGGATTTTATTTTGTTGCTCACTTACATTGGCACGAACACCAAAGACTTTTGATAACATCTGGGTTGTCATCACCGCAGAAGGCGCTCCCTGACAAATCAGCTTACCTTGATCAAGTACCAGTATGTTCTCACACATGGCGCTGGCAAGATTAAGATCGTGAAAAGAGGCTAAAACAGTAATCCCTAGCGATTTTGCTAATTGCATTATTTGAATTTGATATCGAACATCTAAGTGACTGGTCGGCTCGTCCATAATCAACAATCGCGGAGATTGTACAATGGCTCTTGCGATAAGCGCTCGTTGCTTCTCTCCACCTGATAAATGCTCAAAGTTTTGCAGCGCCTTATCAGACAGTCCCACTTGAGATAACGCCTGGCTTATTTTTTTACGCTCCAATGCACTTTCTCGTGCGAATAAGGTTTTGTGAGGAATAAGACCTAAAGCAACAACGCTTTGCACGGTTAAGTTAAATTGAGAAGGTGTTTCTTGTAATACCACAGCAACCGATTTAGCGTACTCGTTCGCATTGAATTGCCAAATATCTTGACCATCAAAACTTACAACACCTTTTTCTGGTTTAATAAAACGGTATAGACAACGCAGTAAACTCGACTTACCAGCACCATTAGGCCCTATCACACCGGTAAAGCTTCCTTCTGATATAGTAAAACTTATATCATCAAGAATCTGATTACCCTCAGTGCGCCAACTAATATTTTTCGTCGATAACAAGCCTGCTTGCTTTAGCTTCGAGTTTAGGTGGGGATTTTGATAGCCTGTGACCAATGTTTTTTCACTTTTTAAAATGTTTATTCATTTTTAAAAAGGGTTAAACGAGCACAAGGAATCCGTTGCTGCTAACAAGTGTTATACAACAAAATAGAAAGTACCTTGTCCGAGTAACCCGCTCGAATTGATATAATTGATTAATTATAATGGGTATCCTGACTTACCTATAAACTCAAATTTGATATAGAAATTTGCTATAACAAACGGGTATAAATATAGACTCACAGTTGCGGGCACAGTTGTGGTTTTTCACCACATTCCCAAATATTACACTTTGCTATTGTGTAATAACATTAAAATTAAAAATAGATTAATGTCGAAATTATCGACCAATGAGTGTAAATAGCAAGTGATATTTACTTTTTGTGAAAATAAATTACAAGATAAGCTTTGGCCAAACTCTGCCATTCTCTTCTCTATAGAGGATTATTTTAACCAAACTTGCATAAGGTAGGTCAATAGAAGCCATATGCGCTGTGCCTGGAATAGGTAAACTTAGCACTCTAGCAATTAAATGCTTAATCACGCCTGCATGCGTTACAACTAAGGTGGTTGGTGCGATATTCTCACAGCAAAACCTTTGCCACCAGCTATCAACTCTTGCAACAAAGTTTTCTATCTTTTCACCATTTGGAGGCTGACATTGCCATGGGTTTTGCCAAAAATCACCGATAGTGTTTCCAGGCGATTGCGAATGAGTTTGCCATAACGCTTGATAAGTTTTTCCATCCCAATCGCCAAAATCCATTTCACTTAAATTTTGTTCTACTTCAAGTGTTATGGCTTTTTGCTTGGCGTAATCTTGTGCCCAAAGGTGACAACGCTTTAAAGGCGAACTTATAAAAAGATCAGGTTCTTCCAATGTTTTTACAGACTTCGATAATTGCTGGAAACCTTGTTTAGATAACTCGACATCTGTTTTACCAGCTAAAATGCCTGGCGTTACTATTTCGCCATGTCTTAACAAATACAGGGTAAATTCACTAAGCAGAGGTTGGCCTTGGCTTTTATTTTGGGTAAAGGCTGAGCTTGGGCTTAGTTTATGTTTGATCATCTTCTCAGTATTTAAACGTATCAAAAAACGGTATCACAAAGTAATAAATGAAAAGCTATAATTAGCGAACCGCTTAAAAAGTCCTATAACAAACTAACTAATCTTTAAGCGGTTTACTAAAATGTGTGAATTGACACATAAGTTCACTATTTTTTGACTAGTTAACTCAGTGAAGAACCCTAGAGCATTAAAGGTTTTATTACCTAGGGGCATACTATATCCAACTTATTGTATTTTTTTAAGTAAAGGTACAAGCCGGTACCCTTGTTTTATGACGCGTTCAGAAGGGCCATAATGTCTGACCGTAATACTAAATACCCCAGAATCATTGGCAATAGGTATATGATTTAAAGCGTCAGAGGAACACCCTAAATTCACCGTGTAAGTTCCATCTTTATTGGGCTTCGCCTTGTAAGAGTTTGCATTAGCAATATCATTAAACATGAAACCTTGCTTGTTATAAACGGTAATTGACCAAAAATCTCGATTTTTTGGATCTTCGAAGTTTAACTGATAACAGCCTTTTGCTGGAAAGTTAGGAGACGTCTCATAAATATTATCTTTAGCAAGTGCCCCACCCCAACCCACGGCGGCAGCCACTTGATTAATTTCAGGCTGATATAAGCCTCTTGATTCATCTGTCGGTGACGAGAATAAAATGGCCGACAACTCAGCAAAGCCTAAGCGTTTGATTAACACATTAATATGCATTTTAAGTTGGGTTTCAACCTCATAAAATGACGTTTTTTCAACAGGCATAGCTGTGAACATGATATTGCTGTTAGCATCAATACGCATTTTTTGTTGGTATTGTTTGGCTTGCTCTGACGTTAGATTTGAATCTAGGCGAATAATTATCACTAGGTGTTTACCTGTATGTGTTGCTAACTGATAGGTTCCGCCTCCATATGACATAGGTTGAGGTCTATGATCTTCTGTTACTGGCTGCATTGACAAATAGAGACCTTCAGGCATTTTAGGCAAAGTAACTGTTGCTCCTTGAGATACATCAACCACGGCTTTTGAGTAATAAGCATCTCTATTCATTCTCACCACGGGTTGAAAATCGGTGGGAGTTAATGATGATAAATGTGCAAACTTATTCACACCGCCAGCTATACTTTGGGTATCTAACATTTGTCGGGCAGTTTCGGCTCTAGGATACAATGCTTTTGTAACTATTAACCCATCTTCTGAAAAAAACTGACTGACGTCATCTGTGGGTTTAGGCTGAGCATAAACTTGTCCATTAAAGAACAAGCTAGTTAATCCACAAAAGAACAACACACAAGCGCAAGATTTAAAAAATTCATAACAGTAGTTCATAGCTTTTCCCTTAGTTTTTTAATTTATCCGATACTTTTAATAAGTGTTCGAAACTACATGTCGCAATAATTTGATTATTATTACCACGCTTAAATTTCGTCGGTTCGATACAGTAAAATTAACATCATTGTGAAGCGTAGGTTTCCAAAGAAGGTTGACTAACGGATATTCACATGCCATAAATACTTTCAAAAAGAAGGCAAGAGTCACTCTTTGAGTACTACACTATTTCATTTTCATTTTCATTTTCATTTAATATTTTTAAAATCTAATCATAGGCATCGTTCTAATTTTAAAATAATTAGCTTCACCTGGTACAAACTAATTGCCAAGTTTACTGGCTAAATCTTGCCAGTTATTATAGACACAAATCTCTATTTTACAAAATTATGACTTAGACCTCGTTTTACATCATCTAAGGTAACTCTTAAATCTACTCTAGAGCTCAGTACCATAAATACATTAACTTGAGGGTCAATGTCTCGAGCTAAAACAGAATTAAGCATAGCGGTAATATTTTACCATCTACCCTGAGTAATATCTTAAAATTATCAATTGATCTTTATATTTTTTCCCTTCGTGGTTGAACTACTGTGAAGACTACATTGCGATGACCAAGCTTCATTGTGCGAGTATATTGAGCAATTAATAAATCTACATCAATATCAAGATTAGGATTAGGATTTACAATACCTGAATTGAGCACTGAATCCTTGAAACCTGCCTAGCAAAAACGGTAAAAACATTTGTGTCGATTGGCGGAGGTAAATAAGCACGAGGCCCATCACCAATATCAGCATATGCTTGATTATTTTGAAAAACAACGAAAGGGTAAAACCAAAAACTATAATCTATATTGAAAATTTATTGTTAGCCAATTTATTAACTATCTTTATCTATCCTTTTTTTAAATAAAATATGTTTAGTAAGTTTTACTAAAGTATATCATTTCGTAATGATAGAAAGTAAAAAGTATCGAGTAAATTATGTCGTTTACAGCGCTCAATACGAGGATCTTTAATGCAGTCAAAATGTTTTAAAAAAGTAGTAGTCATGTCAGGAAACCAAAGCTGCATTAGAGTTTTATTTGATCATAGCTACTTAGATATTTCAATACATAATGATCTTGCCCTGCTCTAACCATCAGATTTTGAATAAATCAATATAAAGAAGCTGGTTATCGAATAAATATTGAACTAAGATAATTTGTACATAGTTGATATTATGTGAACATAAATTTCAAGTAGCCTAACAATTGAATTCAACATGGAGCAATAAAATGAAGCTAATCTACTCTTGTATACTTTTTATGATTATTGGATTACCTAAAACATCTCTAGCTGAAACAGATGCTCAAGCCCTTGCTCGGCAAATAGCAAACCCCCTTGCTAAACTGATACAAATACCCTTAGAGTTTTCATTTGATAACGGTATAGGAGTAGACAAACAAGGTGAGCGAATACTTTTAAATATCAAGCCTGTTATGCCGTTTTCGTTCAATGATAATTGGAATGTTATTTCCAGAACAATTTTGCCGGTCGTTTCATTCAATAGTTTGGCACCAAACAATGGCTCCGAGTTTGGCTTGGGTGACACGGTTCAAAGTTTTTTCTTCTCACCCAAAATTGTTGGTGATTCAGGTTGGATATGGGGCGCAGGACCAGTCTTTATTTTACCTACCTCGACAAATGATTATACTGGCTTAGGCGAGCTAGGTGCGGGCTTTACCGCAGTCGCCTTGAAACAACAAGGTAAATCGTGGACTTATGGTGCGCTGGTAAATTATATTTTGGATGTCAACAGTGATAGACCTATAGAGACATCCTTATTACAACCTTTTATTAGTTATCGTACCTCATCTGCTATAACATTCAGTTTAAATTCAGAGGCTACATTCAATGGTATTTCAGACGAATGGACTGTGCCCATAAAGTTATCTATCAATAAAGTGATACGTTTTGGCAAATTGCCCGTTAGTGTAGGAGCTGGCATTCGCTATTGGCTTGATAGCCCTACAGAAAACGCTGAAGGTTGGGGGGTTGTTGCTTCTTTAAATATTTTATTACCCAAATAAAAGTCAAAAATTTCGTTTAACTGAACACCTAATTGACATTTATTCGTTACATTACTAGCAAATGCTGCCGTATTAAATCATTGGTTATTTTAATTCAGGTAATTGATGTGAAATGATTTTAGAAAACTGCTTGCTTTCCTATTGAGAAAACAAGCAGTTACTAAAATTTGCGAGTCAACCACATAAGCCGGGTTTTGTACTTCCAAAGAAGTGACAATCATTCGTCTAGGCCTTAATTTGCACTAAGGCTCAAGCAACCTACCCGGTTTCAGCGCGAGTCACGCCTTAACGTGTAAATAAATCTACCGTAATGAAACCCTATTTGGTCTTGCTCCGGGTGGAGTTTACCCTGCAATTACTGTTACCAGCAACCCGGTGCGCTCTTACCGCACCCTTTCAGCCTTACCTGTTCCGAATAAACGGCCATCGGCGGTCTTCTCTCTGCTGCACTTGTCGTCGGCTCACGCCGCCCAGGCGTTACCTGGCACCCTACTCAATGGAGCCCGGACTTTCCTCCCGCTAGAAATACCTAAGTAAACTAGCCAGCGATTGTCTCGGTCAACTCAGGCATAATTTTACGCTAAACTAGGCTGCACTGTAAAGCGAAAGGTCATGCGATTTCATTAGCGACTAAACCGCTAAGAATAAGCTTGGTTAAGAATAGGCTTAATCTAACTAGGGTTACTTCAATGACAAGGCTATCTCATACAACGCATTTTTTTTAACGCCATATATTTCTGCGGCGATAGCACACGCTTTTTTAGGTTTCATTTCAGCAAGTAAAAGTTTTAAGGTGTTAATAACCTCAGCGGAAATTTCATCTTTTTGTGCTTTGTAGCCTTCAATAATTAAAACCATTTCACCTTTCAATTGATTAGGATCTTCTTCTAACCAGGTTTGTAAATTAATAGCCGTGTCACTATGAACCGTTTCAAATGTTTTAGTAAGCTCTCGGGCGATAACCACATAACGTTCTTCACCAAGTGTTTGAACTATGTCTTTCACCGTATCGATTGCACGGCGCGGGGCGTCATAAAAAACCATGGTTCTTTGTTCGTCTGCCAAAGCGCTTAACACTGTTTGTCTTGCACCCGATTTAGAAGGCAAGAAACCTTCAAATGAAAACCTATCGGTAGGTAAACCAGCAACAGATAACGCCGAAATAGCAGCACAAGCACCTGGAACTGGTGATACTGATAACCCTAAACTACGACAGTGTCTAACTAAATGAAAACCAGGGTCGCTAATAAGTGGCGTACCTGCATCTGAAACCAGTGCAATGCTTTTACCCTCTTGTAGTAATGTCGCTATATACTCTTGTCTTTGCCGCTCGTTGTGGTCATGCATAGACAAGGTTTTATTTTTAATTGAATAAGCTGAGAGTAGTTTCCCCGTATGACGTGTATCTTCACAGGCAATGATATCTACTAGTTTGAGTATCGAAAGTGCGCGAGGTGAAATATCATTTAAATTGCCAATCGGCGTAGCGACGATATATAAAGTTCCTGCTTTTATGCTGATTTCTGTCATGAGTTACACTTACTTTGATTTATTTAACACAATTAGTTGAGGCAAATGCCATTGAAGCTTATTATAACCCTACCTAAACGAAAAGATGATGGATTTCTGCATTTTGAGCCAATCTAATTTAATTTCTCCCTATAAAGGCACTTACTCAGTTACTGCATTTGTACTGTTTTCGGCATTATTTTTAGCCAGTTGTACCAGCGCACCTAAAAAAAGTGTCGTCACTGTTCCTGCCATCGAATCTAACATTATCGATCCTAAGGTCGATATGACGATCACTGCAGAAGAAACGATAGCATTGGCTAGCGATCAAAATCCAACAGAAGCAAAAAAATTCCTTATCAAAGCGACTCAGTTATATCTTGAACAAGAATATAACAGTAAAGCTTTGTGGCTTGCTGATAAACTATTATCTTTAGAAGTTAGTGAGCAGGAGCGTTATGATTTATCGCTCATTAAAGCACAAGCATTACAAAATCTAGGTTACAGTGAATTGGCTCTAGAGAGCTTAACGAACATTGAAGAAACATATCCTCAGTTATATCTCACCGAACTCTTCTATCAAACTTCGGTAACAGTGTACCTATCCCTAGATAAAGAGATTCTTGCGTTAAATGCCAATTTATATGCTGATGAATTAAACTTTAAAAACTATAACATAGCTGATTTAACCGATATAACTGAACTAACTGATGATGAACGTACTCTCTTGTTAGAAAAAATAACCCAGTTTTGGCAACAAATAGAACGACTCCCTTCTTGGAAGTTGAATTCTTTAAAAAGCTACAATGCACCGCAGGTTAATGGTTGGGTTGCTCTTCTTTCAAAGATTAAAACAGACCCCCCTGCTTCATTAGAGTTGCACAACAACTTAATTCAATGGTCTGCAAAGTACCCTAATCATCCTGCGATACTTATTATTCCAACTCTTGAACAAAGTCGCGAAGTCGTTCCTAGTCAACCAAGATTACCGACTTTAATTGATAAGGAGCAAACTTCGTCTAAAATGGTCGAAAAAACACCTACAAAAAGCACTACGATTATAAATCATGCAGCCAACAATAATAAAAATGACTTTACAAATGATGTAAATGATACAAGTAAAGTTGAGAACGCTTTTGAAGCAAATCAACAGCTTTTAGCTGATACAAGTAACCCTTTAGTACCGACCACAAGCAACAAGTTTAACAATATTGCGGTGTTATTACCTTTGTCAGGCTCACAGAGTGTTGCAGGAAATACGATTCTGCAGGGAATCCTTACTGCTTATCATAATAATTCCAGTAAAAAACTTCATTTTTACGACACCAGTTCACTTGATTGGGCTATGCTAAATGAACGTTTTATCAAAGACGAAATTGACTTTACTATTGGACCGATTTTGAAATCGAATGTGCAAAAACTCCAATTATTAACAGGTAACGATTTACCAGGATTGTTATTGAATGTTCCTAGCAAAGAGAAGTTAAAAACTAATCAATATGCTTTCTCTATGTTACCAGAAGAAGAGGCAAAGCAATCCGCTTGGGTATTAAGTGAACAAGAGTATGTCAATCCCATTGTATTAAGTCATGATGATACGGTTAGTCGACGTATTGCTAAAGCCTTTTCTAAAATGTGGACCAAAAGAACCGGTATCGCTGTTAAAATACATTATTTTAGTCAAGGCAAGGCTATGCAAGATAGCTTGCAAAAAGGCTTCGATGTTAATGCTAGTGAAAACCGTATAAAACAAATTGAGCGCTTGAACAGTTCTCCCGTTAAAAGCGAAAAACGAAATCGCCGTGACGTTGATATGATTTATCTCGTCGGTACCACAGCACAAACAAAGTTAGTGAAACCTTTTATCGATGTTAACACCAGCAGGTTCTCAAAACAGATCCCTGTTTTCGCTAGCTCAAGAAGTCATGATGGCGATGATGATAATTCAACAAATAATGATTTAAATGGTTTAGTTTTTACAGAAGCACCTTTGCTACTCCCAGCCAAACAACAAGATAAGAAGTTAAGTGCTCTTAATAAACAACTATACCCCAACCGAAATGGCCGTTTATCAAGGCTTTACGCAATGGGTTTTGACAGTTATAACCTAATTGACCTTATTTCATCAATGGTTGACGCTCCTTATTTAAGGTATGACGGACAAACAGGTACATTACGATTAAATGACAACGTATTATCGCGTACTTTACTGTGGGGACAATACCAACGTAATGGCGTTGCCGCTATCAACCCCAATTGATATGTCAAATCACCCCATTACAACAACCGAGATTGGCCAATTAACAGAAAACATAGCTGTTGACTACTTAACAAATAACGGCCTAGAGCTTATTGATAAAAATGTCCACTCTCGCCTTGGCGAAATCGACATTGTAATGAAGCAAGACGGTATTTGGGTCTTTGTAGAGGTAAAATATAGAAAAAACAGCCATTTTGGCGGTGCCATTTCTGCCGTTTCGAAAGCGAAGCAGAAGAAAATTAAATTATGTGCAGGTTTTTATTTCCAACAACATAACTTAAATGAATATAATACTCCATGCCGATTTGACGTAGTTGCCTTAGATGGCCCGATCAATCAATTAAAAATAACTTGGTTAGAAAACGCTTTCTAGCGTCACCTAGTTCTGAATAATAATGCTAAATATAGGATTACTTGTTTCATGTTAGAGCAAATTAATAATAATTTTACTGAAAGTATTCAAACACAAATTGCTGCCAGTGAACTTACTGCTAGTTCAATAGAACAAGCGGGCATGGTGATTGTTAATGCATTACTTAATGGTAATAAGATATTAACTTGTGGTAATGGTGGCTCTGCAAGTCATGCACAGCATTTCGCTTCTCAGCTTCTTAATAAATTTGAAATAGACAGACCCAGTTTACCTGCCATCACCTTGGTAACTGATAACCTAACCATAACAGCAATTGCCAACAAAACTGAATTTGATCAAGTTTTTGCTCAGCAAGTTGCTGCTTTAGGTAATAATGGCGATATATTACTTGCTATATCTACTACAGGGAATGCTAAAAACGTTATAAAAGCTATCGAAAGTGCTGTTTCAAGAGATATGCCCATCATCGCACTTACCGGCGACGACGGAGGAGATATAGCTGGTTATTTAGGTGAAAATGATGTTGAAATCAGAGTACCTTCTGCACGCTCAAGTCGTGTACAAGAAGTTCATTTAATTATTCTTCATTGTCTTTGCGATATTGTTGATACGACTTTGTTTCCGCAAGCTGAAATTTAACTTCCTTTTCAAAAGATAACTTTATGACCTTTAAGCTATTTCGATCATTTTCTAAAACGCCCTACATATTAAGTTTCCATTTAAGTAAACGAGTAAAGCACTTGATAGGCCTCTTTTTTGTTTGCCTTACGCTACAGGGTTGCGTGGTTGCGACTGTAGCTGTTGTTGCTGGTGGAATTAGTGTTGCCAATGATAGGCGTACGCTTGGTAAACAAATCGATGATCAAAGTATTGAGTTTTCGGCATATAATGCTCTAGAGGAAAACAAAGCCATTAGTGACAACGCCAATATTCAATTAGTCAGTGTTAATGGAAGCGTCTTACTTGTTGGTCAAGCGCCGAACACCTATCTTCGAGACTTGGTTATCAAAACGGTTAAGGAAACCCAGAATGTTACCAAGATTCACGACCAAATTCGTATCGGTAAAGTAACCTCTGTTACCACCCAAAGTAATGATATATGGCTAACTTCTAAAGCCAAATCAGCATTATTTTCAAATGATGCAAGCAGCTTTAATCATATCAAAGTAATCACAGAGAATGGTGAGGTTTTCCTGTTAGGTCTAGTAACCGATAGAGAAGCCATTCAGGCAGTTGATGTTGTTAGAAAGTTATCCGGCGTAGCTAAAGTATTCCGAGGGTTTGAAATCATTAATGCTGACTCATGATCAAGTCCAGCTAAGCTAATTTCGTAATTAGCAATACTTTAATTTCACAGACAGAAAAAACCGATTTGACTTTCATCAAATCGGTTTTCAGCTAAATATAAACGCTAAATAACCTGAACTCAGCTTATTTA
>CAWVWK010000055.1:0-14932 GCA_963933725.1 uncultured Colwellia sp. | reverse complement strand
AAGGAGTTATCCCCAACAAAGAATTGATATCTACAATAGGCCATCAGTCTTGTATAATCCACTCAATCGTAATCTATTTCTATAAACTAACTTATAGCAATTAAATAGACTTTTTCAATTAGCCCCAATAGAAGTTAACTTCCTAATGTCGCATCCGTTAAAATATTTATCATCATACTCACCAACAATACAAGCACAATGTATTAAGTTGTTAGAGGCCGACACATTAAAACGATATTTACTCAATAAATACCCCACATGCCATCAATTTACCACTGATAAAAGCTTGCGAAAGTATGTAATAGAATTGAAAAACCAATTTATGAAAAGTACTAAGCCCTTAAGCCAAATTAAATATGATGACAAAATACATATCATTAATAATGCGCTTGGCTTACATAGCTTTGTAAGTAAAGTTCAGGGCAGTAAAATAAAAGGTAAAAATGAAATTCGTGTAAGTAGTCTCTTTAAAAAAGCACCTGAGCATTTTTTAAAAATGATTGTTGTACATGAGCTAGCCCATTTAAAAGAAAAAGACCACAACAAATCTTTTTATAAGTTATGTCAACACATGCAACCTGATTATCATCAAATAGAGCTTGACCTGCGCTTATATTTAACCCAATTAGAGCTTAAAGGAAGCATATACCCTCTTTAAGCTCTTTCACTCCCTTTACCCTAAATATGCAAAGCGTTGATTTATTCTAATGGCGTGAACGCTTACCGCGCTTTTTCTTCAGTTTTTTCATTTTTCCTAATTGCTCTTCATTAAGTACTTGCTTCATAGCAAACTTACTTTTAGCTTTAATAAGTGCCATCGATGAGAAAGTATCTCTATTGGCTTCTTGTAATGCAATAAAGGCTCCTTCATCGAAACTGTCTTGTTTCATTAGCTCAGAAACACTTCTTTTGAAAGCTTTCATAGCCGGCTTCAATTCGCCCATCGCTTCTTTTTCCTCCTTCTTAAGCGCTTTAATTTGAGCCACTTGTGTTTCAGATAAAGAAAGATAATTGGTAAGCCTTGCTAACTTTTTATTACTCATTGTACTTAAACTGAATTCTTCTTTTTCAGCAGAGTGATATTCTGAATCACTGTCTGTAATGGAATAAGATGCAGCAGAAAAAACTAACGCCACAGAAGTGAAAGCGCCTAATATTGTATTTAATAATTTTTTACTCATGTGAATTCTCTCTAATAAGTGTTAATTTAATTGTAGAATATACTGACACCAACAAAGTAAAGATTACCTAGTTGTAGGTCCTACTTGTATTTTTTTCGGTTTAAGTTAATGTTTAAATTAATGTTTAGCTTTAAACCAAAAGCTCAACAGGATCTAGTATACACAGACAAGTGAAAAGCAGTGCAAGGCTTTGTAAAGCTATGTAAAGATATCAAAATGCTCTTAATAATCGCGTAAACTTAACGTGAACCAAACTTAAAGAACAGTCTAATAAACGTATTTAAAACTTCATGCCTAAACATATTTTATTAATTGACGATGATAGTGAACTCGCTGAATTACTCACTTTATATCTTCAAACAGAAGAGATAAGAGTAACCTCATGCTTAGATGGTGCAAGTGGTTTAGCGCAAGCATTTGACGATAAATACGACCTCATAATACTTGATGTCATGATGCCTGTTCTTAATGGTTTCGAAGTTTTAAAGGCGCTTGGGGGAAGTCATAAAACGCCTATTTTAATGCTAACAGGTAAAGGTGATGACAACGATAAAATCTTAGGTCTTGAACTGGGAGCTGATGATTATCTTGCAAAACCTTTTAAGCACCGTGAACTACTAGCCCGAATAAAAGCGATATTTAGAAGAATAGATATTGTTAAAAAACTTAGTACAAATACCGATGAGCCAACAGAAATAGATAATCATCTTAACGTTAATGGCGTTCATGTAAATAAAGGCACTAGGGAAGTATTTTGCCAAGATACCTTGTTACCCTTAACAGGCACCGAGTATTTAATTTTAGTTTATATGTTGGAGAATCAGGGCAACATTCTCAGCAAAGATGAAATTTCTGAAAATGTATTACAACGTAAATTAACAGCGTTTGACCGGTCCATCGATGTCCATGTTGGTAATATACGTCGTAAACTGTTAAGTATTGAACCCATCGATAAGTTTAAAACTGTGCGCAACGCAGGCTATGTTTTTCTGCAAGGAGATACATAGTATGTGGTTGAAAAAGCTTTACCCAAATATCAGTGTAAAACTATTCCTCGCATTTTGGTTCGCTATTGCGCTCTCTTTCTTAGCGAGTTACCTCGTGACCATACAATTTAGAAGTGCGCCTATTCAACAGCAAGTTAATACTGAACAACTTACCATTTTGAATCAGTTCAAGCCTATTTTAGAGGGTAAACGAAGAGTACAGCTTCAGAAGTTACAATTAAAATTCAATAAGCGACATGGTCAATTTCTTTTGATCAAAAACCTTAAATCAAACCACGTATCACTCCCTAGGAACAGAGGTTGGTCAAAAGTAAAAAACTACTTAGCGTCAAATTCATTAGAGAACCCCATTACTATTGATTTTACTTACACACAAGTTACCTCATCAACACCCTTTATAATTAACAATACTCCCCATCAAATTTTTGTTGCGACGCCTCTTAAGCCAGGTCGAATTGTGGGGTTTATTAAGTCTTTACCTGGTGTAATTCGTCTAATAAGTCTGTTGTTCATTAGTTTTATTTTTTGTTGGTTATTAGCAAAGACATTTACTAAACCATTAATCGCAATACAAAAAGCCAGTAAGTCATTGGGTAATGGTGAATTAGATACGCGTATAAATCATTATGATGAACGATCAGATGAATTTGGTGAGCTAGCACGAAGTTTCAACCAAATGGCCAAGCAATTAGAAGACAACATTAGTGCGCATCAACGCTTACTTGCTGATGTATCTCATGAGTTAAGAGCACCGCTAACGCGTTTACAATTAGCGGTTGCATTAGCTGAAAAAAGCATGAACTCTCCTAATGAACAGCAACAACACTTAACACGGTGTGAAACAGAAGTAGAACGGTTAGATAAAATGCTCGAAGAAGTCTTAACGCTTTCAAGGCTTGAGCATAACCGCAGCCATTTTGCACCTAACATAGCCTCTTTAAATCAATTAATTAAGCAAGTTATAAATGATTGCCAATATCTCTCTTCAACTAAAAAAATTGTCATTCACTTTGAAGATAAGGCCAACGTAACCCTGAATATGGACAGCAGTCTGTTAAGTAGCGCGATAAGTAATGTGATCAATAACGCAGTCAAGTACTCCCCTCTTAATGGCGTTATTTCAGTAAGTTTGAAGCTAGATGAAACAGTTAAAGACAACAAAAAACAGATAGGTGATTCTTGCGCTATTATAACTGTCACAGATAATGGGCCTGGTGTACCGGATACGACATTAAACAAGCTATTTAAGCCCTTTTATCGTGTGGCAGATAACAGAGAAAGAGCCACAGGAGGAACGGGTTTAGGGTTAGCGATAGCACAGCAAGCCATTACATTACATCAAGGCTCCATTGAAGCAGAAAATATTAAGGCAGAAAATGCTAAAGCTGGAAATATTGAAACTGAACTGAATAAAACTAAAGAGGCGAAAGAAGTCGGGTTTCGTGTGACAATGACCCTACCAATTACAAACACTTAATTGCAAACACTTATTAGTGTAATTTGACTAGCCTGCTTAAAAGCGATGTTTTATTTACTTTAAATAGAACATCGCGACTAAGATTTAATGCAAGGTAATCGCTAAGTAAGCTCCTTTATAGCACTACCAATACCATCAACAGTTAAGGGATACATTTTATCTGACACTAATTGGCTCATTAGTGAAATAGAATGATAATAAAGCCATTCACTTTCAAGTTGCGGGTTTAACCAAGCAACTTTATTAAAGTGACTTGTAAGTCGGTTCATATATTCACTGCCCGGCCTTTCATTCCAGTGTTCAACGCTGCCACCTGGTGCGACAATTTCATAAGGTCCCATGGTCGCATCACCAACAAAAATAACTTTATAATCAGATGAAAAAGTTCGAATAATTTCATCTAATTCAATCGTTTTTGTGTAACGTCTTTTGTTATCTTGCCAAACTTTCTCGTACAGACAGTTATGGAAATAAAAGAAAGATAAATGTTTAAATTCAGTATGTGCAGCCAAGAACAGTTCTTCACAGGTTTGAACATATTCATCCATCGAACCACCCACATCAAAAAACATTAATACTTTTATCGCATTATGTCTTTCTGGCTCCATATGCACATCTAACAACCCACCGTTCTGTGCTGTAGAGCGTATGGTTGTATTTATATCTAACTTTTCACTCGCTCCGGTTCTTGCAAACCTTCTTAGCTTTTTAAGGGCCAGTTTAATGTTTCTTGAACCTAGCGCTTTATCTTGATCAAAGTTTTTAAACTCTCGCTTATCCCACACTTTAACAGCACGGTTATTCCTGTTTTTATCTTGCCCAACACGAACACCTTCAGGGTTATAACCATAGGCACCAAAAGGTGATGTGCCACCTGTACCTACCCATTTATTACCTCCTGCGTGTCGTTTTTTTTGTTCTTCAAGCCTTTCATTTAAAGCTTTCATTAATTCATCAAGACCACCCAGTGCTTTGAGTTTTTCTTTTTCCTCTTCGTTTAAGCTTTTTTCAAATTCTTTTCTTAACCAATCATCAGGTAAAATGCGATCAAAGATATCTATTTCTTCAATGCCCTTGAAATATTCTGCAAAGGCTCTGTCGAACTTATCATAATGTATTTCATCTTTAACCATGACTATTTTAGCAAGCGAGTAAAAATCATTTACATTGGCAAAAATCACACCTGACTTTAATAAAGCAATGAAGTCAAGTAACTCTCTTAAGCTACAAGGTACTTTATGCTTTTTCAGGGTCATAAAAAAATCGATGAACACGATAAGTTACCTTTTACGACGGCTCATAAAAGCCAGTTTTTCAATTAAAGACACGTCTTGTTCATTTTTTAATAAAGCGCCAAATAAAGGAATAACGTCATTGCTATTGTCCATTAACACCTCTTGAGAAATGTCATCGGCAATGAGTAGCTTCAACCAATCAATTAATTCTGAGGTAGAAGGTTTTTTCTTAATATTTTGTAGATCTCTTAATTCAAAAAACACATCCAGGCTTTGTGCTAAAAGTTCTTGTTTCACATTAGGGTGATGAACATCAATAATTTGCTGCATTTCGGTTTTAGTCGGGAACTTAATGTAATGGAAAAAACATCTTCTTAAGAAAGCGTCAGGTAATTCTTTCTCGTTATTTGAAGTAATAATGATAATAGGTCTTTGTTTTGCTTTAACAACCTCTTGTGTTTCGTAAACAAAAAACTCCATTTTATCAAGCTCTTGTAACAAGTCATTTGGGAATTCAATATCCGCTTTATCGATTTCATCAATTAATAATATCGGTCTTTGTTCTTCCTCAAAGGCCTGCCATAGCTTGCCTTTTACAATGTAGTTACTAATATCATTAACTTTTTCATCACCAAGTTGGCTATCACGTAACCTTGAAACGGCATCGTATTCATACAAACCTTGCTGTGCTTTGGTGGTCGATTTAATATGCCATTGAAATAATTTACAACCAAGCGACTTTGCTAACTCTTCAGCAAGCTGAGTTTTCCCGGTACCGGGCTCACCTTTTATTAGTAGGGGTTTTTCAAGCGAAATAGCCGCATTAACGGCTAAGCGAAGATCATCAGATGCTATATAATTGTCTGTGCTGTTGAACATGGTAAAACCTGTAAAAATATTTAGATTATTAACCTTATTATGCTATATCACGATAGAAAATGCTCCATTAAATAGCAATATTTAAAACATTTTATACTTTCAAAATTAATGATTGAGTCCCTTATTTGAGAATTTTATTTTCTGTGAATTAAAGATTCCCTCAAGCTTTGGAGCTAATGAGAGTAAAGCAACAAATGCGATACATGAAATAAAATCCCAATACCAGAAGTGTAAATTTTGGGGGGTAAACAAAGGATAAAGCCAATAAATAGCCACTGTATGGAAGGCAAAAACCGACAATGCATGTTTACCCAAATAAACAGGATATCTTGCACTATAAATAAAGGAAAGTTTATTCATACTTAAAAAGAAGCAGTATGCTAGAAGCAATAAGTTTATTTGCCTTAAAATAGGTACAGATCCACTTTCGCCAAACAATAGCTTTAAAGAACTATTTGAAAAGATTGCATTAAGCCAAGCTGGCTCGGTATGTTTTAACAGCATGAACAGTAACGCTAAACAGATAAGTGATGATTTAATTAGGGGTGAGAATACAAAAGTATATTGTTTATCAAATCTTAAATAACTACAAAATACGCCTAAGTAGAAAAGCCACTGCCAAGCAAAAGGGTCAAAGTAACTTAACTGAAGTTTGGTTGAAGGAGAAAAGTATTGAACTCCTCTCATAAGTATATCTTGATTTATAAATTGTGCGATAAGCCATATAAAGAAACTGATAACAACAACCCAAGTTACCTGCCCTCTTTTAATGGCTTTGATAGCAAAGGGGAGGAAAATCATTGGCACTAAATACAACACTAAAATATCAAAGTAGCCAGGTTGCTCTAACAGAAATAGGGCAAAACCTATTGCCGAAACGGGGTTTTCATATAAATTCCCCGTATAGTAAAAATCAATCCAAAGCGATTTATAAACGGGGAAAAGCCAAATAAAAAAATAGACAAAAATCAAACTGAATAAATGGTATTTATAAATAGTCAGGCATCGACGCCAAACCTTTTTATCAACCGCTTTTACAGAAAGTGCATTTTGTGTTGGCTTGGATATGGAAGCTGATGTTGACGGTGTCAACGAAGCGTTATTTTTTGCTTTAACGTACAGTCGAGCATAAACAAGATAGGCAACAAACCCCGATAAAAAAACAAACCCCTCTGCTGCAGAAACAAAGCCAAAAGGCTCACGGGTAAACTGTGTTACATAACCGCCATAAAGGTGATTACAAGCGATGATAATAAGCAACCAACCTCTTAAGCCATCTAATTCTATAATGCGTTTCATAAAGTGTTTTCTCTAATTTTTTGATTATTATTTTATTGTTCTCTCTAATAGGCAGAGTGAAGCCTCATGAAAAGTATCAATATAGGGATAAGGCTCTTATGCCACGATAAAACAGCCAGATAAATAAAAGTGGCAATATGATCGTTTGTAAAACAAACATCGCAATAAGATCAACCATGCTATGGATAGAGTCCTCAACTAAAGCTTTTAAACCATCAACTTTAGAGGTGGCTTTACTAAAACCTGTTTGAATAGACTCCCACGCAGCGTTAATACTTTCTAACATACTTTGCTCTTCTGTTTGTGGGGTAATCGATTGTGTATTTAAATGGTTAGTTAGTGATTCCATTTTTAGTTGATTATTTAATAAAGCCTGTTTTGACTCTTCTTGAAGGTCACTCATAAAAAAATAATCTACGCCAAAGTTCGCCCCAACCACCAAAACTAAAACAAATCTAATATAAACAATGAAATACAAACACCTTAACGCCAATTGCTTACCTATTTGATTAGTATAAAACCAAACATGTGTTAGGTACCATAGCGTCGAAATGAGCAACAGAGCATTAAAGCCAATAGAAGAGCCAATTAAAATAAGTATTTTTTGAAGAGCTAATGAAGCCATTGACAGCATTACAATAAAAGAGAAACGTTCAATTAAATCGTTAACTGGGTCTAACACCTCACCAATGCTAAATGTTACCCCCATACCAGCAGGTGAAGCGTTAACCTCTGTACCCTGCAATACAGACACTGAAGCATTCATTGCCCTGGCAACTCCGTAAGTAATAGCCACACTTTCTAATGTTTTTGATGTATAGGCTTCACTGTACTGATCTGCAAATTGCGTAAAAGCCAAAAGCAAAATACTTAATAAGCACACCGTAATAATAATTTTTTTTGTTAATTTTGACAGCATTGTTCACCACACCCTATTGTATTTTATTAATCAAATGAATAGGCTAACGAGCTAATTTACCGATAATTATTAATTTTTATCATTTAAACCACAATACTTCAAAGAAGTATATATGTCACTTAATGTCGCTTAGTTAAATTTCAGTTATTTAACTTCATTTAACTTCATTTAACATTATACGTTGCAATACATAGTAAAGAGGTATAAATCAAACCTTGTAGTAAGTAACATTTATCACAATTTAACTATGCAAAGGCAGTGTTAAGGTAAATACACTGCCTTTATTTATTTCACTTTTCACACTAACAGCACCTTGATGAGCTAAAGCGATTCTTTTTACAATAGACAAACCTAAACCTGTCCCCCCTAGCTCTCGACTACGAGCTTTATCTACACGATAAAAACGTTCAAACAACCTTGACAAATGTTCTTCAGGAATACCGCTGCCCTTATCTTCAACATTAATTTTCACTGCTTCATTTTCTGTAAAAACAGCTATCTTTATTTCACTATCGCCATCGCTATATTTAATGGCGTTATTAAGTAAATTGATGATTGCTTGTTCAATTAAGGAGGAGTTGTGTTTAAAAGATATCTCTTGAGTACAGTCCAAAATGATAGCGATATTTCTCGCTAGCGCTTTGCTGTTACATAAGAAAATAGCATTACTAATAGCTAAGGTAATCGACTGGTTAGAGAATTCTATTTCATTAATTTCAGTTTCCTTCTCTATTTTAGACAAGGTTAATAAATTCTCGATAATTCCTTCTAAGCGCATCGAATGTGTGTGGATTACTTTTGTAAAATTATCTCTTTTATCTGCTGGCAAATCAGGAAACTCTATTAAGGTTTCCGACAAACCTTGTATCGCTGTAAGCGGTGTTCTCAATTCATGAGAAACGTTAGCAACAAACTCTTTCCGCTGTAATTCAAACTCTTTCAATTTGGTAATATCATTAAAAACAACCAGCGTACCACACCTGTCTTTATGGGTATTAAGTAAGGGAGCAGATTGTGCAAGTAAAACCTGCTCGTTTTCATGTTGAATAACGATTTCTTGTTTAACCGGTTCGTTTTGTTCTAATGCAAAATTAATCGGTTTTTGCAGTGCTGGATCTTCAATAGCATCATCAAGTTTAACCCCTTCTATATGCCTCTTAGAAATGTTTAATATATTGTAAGCCGCTTTATTAATACGCAGAATATTTCCGCTACTATCCACAGCGATAACCCCTTCCACCATACTTGAAAAAACAGCCTCTTGCTCATTACTTTGATTCAATATTATTTCTATCCGTTGATTTAGTTGGATGGCTATTTCATTAAATGCTTGGCCTAACTCTTCTGACTCTAGTGAATCGTTAGCATTAAGCTGTACACGGCTAGAAAAGTCACCCTGTGCTAAACGCTGTGCTTGAACTTTCATAATTTCTAAAGGCCGAACCAGCGATTTGGACATCCACCAGCTAGCAATAGCGGTAATGAGGACTAAAATAACAAAGCCTAATGCAACTTTGTAATAAATATCCCATAGGGCAATTTGTAACGTATCAAGTGGTGTAGAGGTTCTTATGGTACCTATCAATTTCTTCTCATGAATTATTGGCATTGCAAAATACATAGAATTAATGCGAAGGGTATGACCATAGCGAATAGAAAGACCTTTACCTACAAGCGTAGCTTCTTCCACTTCTGGTCTACTCTTATGGTTATCCATTGTCTCTGGCGCTTTTTTATTATCTCCTATAACTTTGCCAGAAGGTAAGATAATGGTAATACGGGTTGAAGCATTATTACCAAGGGTTTGTGCTCTTTGTTGCACTTCATCAAAACGCTTTGAATGAATAAGACGTGAAAACTCAGGGCTTAAAATTTTTGCTCTTATCTCCAAATCCCCTGCTCTTTCATTATAATGAAAGGTTTTAATAGACCATAGGGCAACCATAAAAATAGCAAATAATGAGATAAATGAGATACTAAGAAACGATGGATAAAGTTTCCAGAAAAGCGTTTTGCGTTTAATTGTCATTTTAGTGTTAATCGAAAGTGTTTAATTGTAATGTTTTCAACCTTAACAATAAAGCAACCACAAATAAAGTGACATTATTGTGAAATAACCATGTGCTTTTCAAACACTAATAATCGATTTATTTTTAATAGGTTCACTCGTTTCGAACAATAAATAGCAATCTTACATCCATAACGGATAAATTGCATAGACATTAATATTGGTCTTAAAGATTAACTTTCACATCGTCTAGCTGATACTAAATGTACTTGAGAAACCAATACACTGTTAGGGGGAACATCGCGCCCTAAGCCTTTAGATCCATAACCCAAATCTGAGGGAATATATAACTCCCAAACTTCACCTACCCTCATCATAGGAACGCCTTCACGCCATCCTTTAATGGTTTTAGACAACTTAAATTCTGAGGGTTGGCCGCGGTCGTAACTACTATCAACAACGGATTTAGACTGCACTGATACCATTTTATAATGCACTTTAACTTTGTAACCATCGTCGGGATAGCAGCCATCTGTTTTTTTAAGGATTCTATATTGCAAACCTGACTCTGTTTGCATAACACCTTCACGCTTGGCATTTAAAGAAAGCCAATGCTTAGCTTTAATCGCGTTAGCACTTTTTTGATCATAAAGAGAATTACTTTGACTTGAACAACCAACAATAGATAAAGAGGTTAACAAAATAAAAATTTTTGAAACTAAAGGGCGGGCACTCATTTACTTCTCGACTTAATAAGTTAAAAACAATGTTTTGGTTGAATACCAGTGAGAGTAATACAACTTAGCTATAAATAGCAAGATGGTGGATAACGAAGAACGGGAATAACGAAGGAAAGTCATCTAAAGCTTCATTTTTGATGTTTAACTAAAATCAGTAAGTGATTGCCCTTGTTAATTTTTGTGTTATACAGTACCAAGAACATCAATTATGGATTGAGTTTCAATGTCATTCTAATACATGGATACAAGGAGTAAGCCCTTCCGCTGATTTATTATTAGGCTAGATTAATAACACCTCATAAATGTTATTTTTTTGACTATTAATGTTCGGAGTTTACCTGTAAATAAAAATATTCAATAGCTATCTTTGAAATCAATGGGGAGTCTAGTCAATTAGAGTATGTCACCCACTGATTTTAAAGGGGTAGAACAATAATTTAGTTCATGGGATCACATGTAGAGTCACACCGTTTATTTACTACCAAAATTTAACTGTTATTCATCACACAACCTAATTGGTAGTTAATATCTTCACTACAATTCGCTAAGCGGTGATTGTCATTCACTATTAATAGTTTTGCAACGTTTTGTTTTGCAAAAAGCACACTGTTTTGATAAATAACTACATCGTCCTCCCAGCCATGAATAATACTAATATTTTTACATGATGATGAAAAATTTTGCACCTCATATCCATCTAAGTAAAAAGCTGGGGCTAAAAGTAATAGACCCTTTATGTTTACTTTTTCAGAAGCTACCGTTGATACATATCCTCCCATACTAGATCCAACTAAAACAATATCACCATTTAGTGTTTTCAAAAAACTTACCAATTTACTTACTCGATCTTCTGGGGAACTCAAATTTTGATAATCAATTGAGTGTACTTCGCAATCATAATTTGATTTAACATAATCCATCATTGATATAATTTTAGTGCCCAAAGGTCCGCTTTCTTTACCATGGCTAAAGACTACTTGTATTGTCATAACTTATTCCTTAAATTTAAATCGTTGTATACACAGGGTAGATATATGAAACAAAGCTCCCCAATAAGCAAGCCTTACTATAGATAATCATTAGTTAACAAGTAACACAAAATCAGTAATCTTGACTCTATACCGTTCGCACATAAAGCAGTCAACTATTATAAATTTTCTACTTAACCCAACTAAAATTAGTAAGAGAGCAGAAAGTACCTCCAAGGTAACGGTACCATTACAGTTAGTCGTGTGCGCATAATCACAGGCTACAATAGCGTAAATAAGCGCATCGCCAGATAGTAAAAACAAATCATCTAGTTCGCAATTAGTGTTTACCGAATTTACTGATGATAAATACGGTTTATGTTTTACTTTTTTGACATTAAATTTTGATTGCCTCGTTTATTTAACGATAGGAAGCACTGATTGCTTTACCTTATCAAAACACCTATCTTTCAACACAAAGATAAGCAATATAAAAGCGCTTTTATTTACCAAAGATATAATAAAACTTCCTTTCTATTCAAAACATATAAATAATCCTAATAAAACCTATTAAGACATTCATTGACAACATGTAACTCGTTTAAAGCATCAACAATGACGTAAACGAAATGCTATATTTTCCCTTCCATACAAATACAAATAATAACTAAGGGTTATAGTATTTCCCAGTCATGGGTAACAAAATTTCGACAGGATTTTCCATTAACAGTACCTAGGATTAACCTTTCAGGTGAAATAACTGAAATATCAAAATTTCTACATATTTGGTACAATTTAGGCATTGCTGCATCATCATAAAAGTCACTTGCGGTTATTGAAAATTGATAACAGGTATTTATGTTTACCCATTTATATTGCTGGTTTTCAACACCTGATTGAAGCACTCTGTTAACCTGAGAAAAATCCCAGTGAGAAAATGCTTCAAGTTTATCTACTATACCATCACCATTTTCATCATAGCCGCCATTTACAGGCCCCCTATCAGGATAATTAGATATCAATGATGTCGCTTTAGTTGAACTTATTCCACAGTAATTAGGTACTGACTGACATCCTGAATTAATAACTATGAATAAGATAATTAAAAACCTTCTCACTGAATCCACCTTGCTCTTGTTAGCACTTGCGTAATATTTAAATTTATCTTAGCCAACAACCAAGACCACTTATGTCTGAGTTAACAGTTAAACTCATGCTTTAAAACGTGGAGATATAGCTATGAACATAATGCAAATCCCTGATAAAAATGGCAACTTAAGCTGGGTAGAAGTAACACCTAATGACAAAAAAAACTAAAGAGTCCAATGCTCCATCAAAACTACCTACTGTTGAGCAGATGTTTAAAAATAGACCTTCGCTCACCTCATTGTTAGAGAAACGACTTGCACATTTATGCAGTGAACGTGATGGCTTTATGGATACCCTACTTTTCGCAGGATTAACCTTCGGGTTGATGATGGTTGGTGTTTTGTTTTTTAATCAATCTATGCCAATTGATGTCATACTTCCTACTGTTTTTTTTAATAATGTTAACTCTTCACCTATTGATACATAAAACAGAAGAGAAATACGATATAGAGGAACAGAAGCAGTGGATAAACCAACAGGATATTTCGGCTAATTTAAAAAAGAAATAGCGCGAAGATATCGATTTAACAAAATCTAATATCATTTGGCTAGTAATTAGGTTTTGTCTTTTTGCTTCGCTTGCTGTTGTCATCTCTGTTCTAATTTCTTCAATCTTTAATGATAAAAAAATTAATAAATGGCAACCACAGGCTAATCTGTAATAATTTTTGAAGTTAGTAATTATAATTAGTGTCATCTATCGATTGAGTAAATGACACCGCATCAGAGCGAAGCAAACTCATCTTTAAAGCGAGGAGATATAACAATGGATAGAATTCAATTGCGTGATAATAAGGGCAACCTAACTGGCTGGATTGAAACAGTACATGGTGGTAGAAAACAGATTCGAGACAGCAGAGGTACATTGCTTGGCTGGTATGATGCTGCAAGTGATAAAACGACCGATGCAAGAACAGGCCGATGGATTGGAATGGGTGAACAACTGACAGCCCTACTGTGATTAAATAGGGGAAAATAAAGATATTTGGGGTAAGTGCTTTTTTATTAAAGATTGAACGGTTGGGTCATCGTCAAAAAGAGCATCTACCTGCTCCGTTCTGCAAGCTAAAATTTTTTGGTAAAGTAAGCGTTCAGGGCCTTCAAGCTCATCTGGAACACCAAACTCAGCATCCACATTCCAGTCACAAAAATATATTATTGAAAACTTAATATTTAAGTCTTCAAGTAACTCCTTGGTTGTTTCAATTGATTCTTGGGTATTAGAACGCGAAGTAACAATTACGACATCATGCTCATAGCTCAGTTGAGAAAAGAATTGAGGGTATTTAGTGATGGTGTCATCTATATCTAATGCTATTTTCATTATTTACCCTTAACGTAGGTCTATCTGGCATTTCTTAATGCGATATTTGCCAATTCACGATTCCTAAAATCGTGTAGCTAAGCATTTAGAAATCCCAATAAAAATAAATTCGAACCTGAAAAGGTACGTAACTTGGCTGTCCTAACACTTAAGTGATAGATGACCTGTGATAGAACAGGTCTCTGGACTGATATGGGTAAACTCAAACAACTGACGGCTCTAATATATTAATATACTATTCATAACCTCTAATAATCATGCTTGTCATTAGATACGACATAATTTCGCCACTCCCCCTTGCCTCGGCCAATAGAGAATAGAAACTCTTCAGCAATTTCAGGAGATTCCGCATATCCAATTAAAGTAGCTAGCTCTTCAACTTTATTACAAAAGAAATCATAAATTGATGCAGTATTTGTATCTTTAACTAAACGTCGATACTTACCATTTTTTTCTAAAACAGAATTAAGTTTTATACATTGGGAGCCTAAAAGGAGGTTCATTGAACGAGCAGTCCATTGATCCATAATATAGCCTCGACATCTTTCTTTCGTTTCGATATCAAAAGCATTCTTTTTAGATAAGAAAAAAATTAACTTTGTAAAATATGCTGGCCCCATCCCTTTTAATTTATTTACTGCTCGCAACCCATCAAATAACTGATAAGATTTCGATCGGCTAATGTTAGTAAAACGAATATCCTCAGCTACACTTTTCCATTCCTCCCAGTCAGACATAGCCATTAT
>CAWVWK010000054.1:0-15148 GCA_963933725.1 uncultured Colwellia sp. | reverse complement strand
AGCACACCGAGAGGCTTCGCCTTTCACCGAGAAAAGAAGAAAAATTCACTGGCTCTTCCTCTATGTAGTGCAGCGCCTCAGTGAACTCTGTGGTAAAACGGACTTGTTTCTTTACGAACCAGAATAAAAAAGCTTCGTGGCTAAGGCGATTCCTTCAATAGCACAAAACTCACCTTCAAGCCTTCAAGCCTCTCAGCCTTTCAACTTTTTAAGAACGCCAGAAGCTTGGTGTGAACAGAATAAGTAGCGTAAAGATCTCGAGTCGCCCAAATAGCATTGCTACAATTAACACCCATTTACTAAAGTCATTAATATCAGCAAAGTTCGCAGCAACTTCGCCTAACCCTGGACCTAGGTTATTTATTGAAGCGGCAACCGCCGTAAAAGCGCTAATATCATCCATACCCGCTGCCAATAAAAGTAACATACAAATAATAAAAACAGCTGCGTATGCAGAGAAAAAACCCCATACTGCTTGAATTACGCGGTCGGGTAGAATTTTTCGTCCCAGCTTAATGGTAAATATAGCTCTTGGATGGACTAGTTTATTCAGTTCACGAAGTCCTTGTAAATAGAGCAAGATAATACGAACAACCTTCATTCCGCCACCCGTACTACCAGCACAACCACCTATGAAACTAGCAAAGATTAAAAGTAGTGGTAAAAGCGTTGGCCAGTCGGCAAAGGAAGTGGTCGCAAAACCTGCTGTTGTACTGATAGAAACCGCTTGAAAAAGTGCTTGGTTAAATGCAGTATCAGCATCTTCATAAACACCGTGCATTATAAGCACAACAAAACAGATAAGTGTTAAGACAAGCTGAATAGCAATGAATACTTTAAATTCTGGATCATAAAAATAATTTTTCAACGATCTACTTTTTACAACAGCGAAATGTAGAGCGAAATTAGCACCCGCTATCAACAAGAAAAATACACACACAAAATTAACGACGGGACTATTAAAATAACCCATACTTGCGTCGTGTGTTGAGAAACCGCCAATTGCAATAGTCGAAAATGAGTGACATATAGCATCAAACCCAGACATACCCGCTAGCCAATACGCAATAGCGCATAATATGGTTAAACCTAAATAGATAAACCAAAGGTGTTTCGCGGTTTCTGCTATCCTTGGGGTCATTTTAGATTCTTTAACTGGTCCAGGGGTTTCCGCCCTATAAAGTTGCATACCACCAATACCAAGCATTGGTAAAACGGCTACGGCAAGAACAATGATACCCATACCACCTAACCATTGAAGTTGTTGTCGGTAATAAAGTACTGCATGTGGAAGGTCATCAATATGCTTTAAAATCGTTGCGCCGGTTGTTGTTAAACCTGAAAAAGATTCAAAAAAAGCATTTGTTACCGATAGATTAGGTTCTTCCAATAACACTAGAGGTATCGCTGAGAAGCTAGCAAGCACAATCCAAAATAGAACAACAATCAAAAAACCTTCTCTTGCACGAAGTTCCTTTTTCTCATATCTAAAGGGATACCAGGCAAGTAAACCTATGGTTAAACACCAAAGAAAGGATCCAATAAAGGGAACACCACCACCATCTCTATAAACTAAAGAGACAAGTGCCGGTGGAATCATAGTGACACTAAGTAATGTAACTAATAACCCAAGTATTCTAATGATATTTTTATAATGCACGTGGTTCTAATTTATTATGTTGTTAAGCGTTTTTTTATACTATAAAGCATCCGCTTAGTTATTTTTATTTTAGTTCAACAACGAGTTTTCTGCACTGTAAGTTTCTCAGCTTACTTTAAATTTATAGCGCCTGCTGACAAACTTTGTAATTGCTTCTGTAACGACGCTATTTCTTCTAATGGTACATTAACTTTAAAATCAACCGACTGTAAGTAGGTTTGTGCCAATATATCAGCGTTACATTGTTTTAGTATGTGTATAACGTCATCTATTTGGTGATATTCACATTGTAATGTCTTCATCGACTTAGCTATTTTAAACTGGCTTGTCATCAAAGTAAGAGCTTGTTTAACACTGCCCCCATAAGCGCGCTGCAAACCACCTGTCCCCAATTTGATACCACCAAAATAACGAACGACCACAGCGCAAACCTCACCTATACCGCCATACTCTAGAGCTGATAACATAGGCCTTCCCGCCGTACCACTTGGCTCTCCGTCATCTGAAAAACCATAGCCTTGGCTATCGTGAGCTGCCTTTGTCACAAAAGCATAACAATGATGCCTCGCCTGTGGATGTAATTCAATCACTTCTTTAACTATCGCTTTTGCCTGTTCTGGCGAAGTACAAGGTGTTAAATAGCAAATAAACCGACTTTTTTGAATGACCATTTCATATTCAACAGATATACCTGCAATATTGTAAGACATTTCCATGTGCTCTAATTGCCTTTAGCTTAAACGCTATAAATCACAATCTCTTGTCATGTTTTCATTTTTCCCTTGGTGCACAATAATATTATCTTCAATTCTAATACCGCCAAATTTTCGCATTTCATCAACGTTTGACCAGTTAATCATATGACCATGTTGAGAAGCTTTGAGATCAGCTAATAGTGAGTCGATAAAATACAGTCCTGGCTCAATAGTAAATACTTGGCTCGCTTCTATCACACGTGAAGCTCGTAAGAATGGATGTTGCTCAGGTGTATCGACATGCGTCCCCCGCTCATCTCCCATAAAGCCGCCAACATCATGTGTTTGTAACCCTAAATGATGGCCAATACCATGTGGGAAGAATGTTGATACAACTCCTGTTTCAACGGCCTCATTTGCACCTACATTGATAAATTCAAACTCTTCTAATACTTCTGCTACTTCTTGGTATGCAGCAACATGAATATCAACATAGCTAATACCTGGTTTTAAACGATCGACTGTATTCAACATCAACTGATCCATACGCGATACAAGCTCAGAGAACTTATCTCTTTTATAAGAATAAGTGCGCGTAATATCTGACGCATAACCATTAAAGTTTCCGCCCGCATCAATTAAAAACGAACGGTGAGCTTGCGGTGGTATATTATCTAAAGCGGTATAATGTAATATCGAACAATTTTCATTTAGCGCTACAATATTACCGTATGGTGTATCGTTAGAGGTATACTGAATCGCGGACAAATAAGCTTTTTGTATTTCATACTCCGTCTCGCCATTAAAAAACGCTTTTTGCGCTGCCTTATGAGCTATAGCAGCTATTTCATTCGACTTACGTAGACATTCATGCTCGTAATTCGTCTTATAAGCTCTATGAAAGTGCATGTAATTTAGTAGAGGCTCAGGGTTTATTGCTTCAAAGCCTAGTGCTTTGGCAACTTCGACATGTTCTCCTAAATAGGCATAACCATTTTTATCGTAAGGAAGGAATTTTTCTACATCGCTTGCTTTGGTTAATATTTCTATATTAAAGAAATCGCTCCAATAACATGCTTCTAGTGGAATAACTTTATGCCAAAAATCTACTGGCTGATAATAAATAAGTGTTGGTTTATCTTCGCCATTTACAACTAACCAACAATTTGGCACGTCAGTTACAGGTAGCCAATGTTTAAAGTGAGGGTTTACTTTGAAGGGATATGTATAGTCGTCTAGGAAAACTTTAAGTCCCTGCCCTGCATGAATTATCATCCCTTGCAAATTCTCTCTCGCTAAAATACTCTTCGTTCTGTCTTGTAGCGTATTGATGTGCTGCGCGTATTCTAAACTTAACGTTTTCATGGTATATCCTAGTTTTCTTAATTTGCTATTTACTATCTTCTTAGTATTCTATCAGAAAGTTAGTTGCCTATTTTCATTTTAACTAAACTTTCAAAGAGGTTGCTCACTTCATTTGGTTTATGCTGATATATCTCTTGGTAAGCTAATACACTTTTCACATAATTTCTTGTTTCTTTATATGGAATTGTCTCTATCCAAATATCTGCTGGTAACTGTTGCATAGTCGACAACCATTTTTTAACTCGGTATGGGCCAGCATTATAAGACGCTGTTGCTAGCACCTGATTGCCTTTATTTTTGTCGAGTAATTTTTTTAAATACTGCGTTCCTAAACGAATATTATTCTGTGTATCAAAGAGGTAATCTTTATTTACTTTTTTTCGATTCAGCATACTTGCAGTACTAGGTAATACTTGCATTAAACCTTTCGCTCCTGCCGAAGAGCTGACATCAGGCATAAATGAGCTTTCCCTTCTCGCTATCGCAAAAGCCCATGCAGGATTGATTTTTTCTTTTGCAGAAAATGCCTTAATATCTTTTTGATACCCTAATGGAAACCTTAACTCAACATCATCTAAATAGCCTACCTCGGCTAATGTAAAAATTGCTCTATCAAACCAGCGAATTTCGTTTGCTAGTACTGACGCAACAAGTTTTTCACGTTCTGTTAGTTGTGTTAATAGATAGTTCCATTCTGATCTTGCTTTTAAAGGTCTGTCAATTTTATAAAATTCGAAAGCGCGCCTTAAAGCGCTGTGGTTGATCACCTTTTGCCTTTCTTTGTCTAAAATAACAATAGGGTTGTCTTGTAAACTTGTAGGTATATTTAAATAACTTGCAGCTAAAAAACCATAATAATGCCTTTTCTGAGCAACTTCCTTTAATTTAAGAACCCCTTGCTCTTCATCCCCCATGGCAATAAGTGCTCGTGCATACCAGTATTGCCATTGCACATTCCTTTGCATTTCATTTGGTAAGTCTTTATAAATTGAGTACACTAATGGCCAATTACTTTGTCTTAACGCACTTGTCATCAGCCATTGAACAAGATCAGAAGTTAAGCTACCGTTTTTCACCTTAGCAAGCCACTTATTTGCTTGTTTATGATTTTTCATCGATAAAGAGACAGCAAATGCGTTGGTTATTTGCTCTTTTTGTACTTCACTGTAGTCAATTTTATTCTGTGTTTTATCAAATGTCTTAATTGCAAGATTAGGATCTCGCCAAATCAAGCGTTTTAAGCCATAAGCCATTATATCGGCTTCATATCTATTTTTATGAATAAAATGATTTTGCTTACTTACATAAACCGGGTTTCTTCTGACGTTATGCCATAACTTGCCTAAGTATTGTTGCTCTTTTGGTAGCAAACTTGTTAGGTAAGGAATAAGCGTGTGTTTACCCCCGTCTGCAGCTAAAGCAATGCGTTGCATAACAAGTTCATTATTTCTAAACCCTGCTTTTTGCCATTGTTTAAATAATGGATCACAAGCTTTAGGCTGTGATTTTCCTACAGTCCATAAAGTTGTCACCTTTTTTTGAACAGCTTCACTAGCTCCATGCTTATCAATTTGGTACAAGAGTTGTTGGCAATTTAACGCAGCATCACTATTTGATACATAATATTTTAAAAACAGATCTGCTTTATCTCTTTTGTCTAAATACCTGAGCCATTTTTTACGTACTCGCCAATCGAGTGGTGTTCCTCTATATTGAGTTAAAAACTTATCTATCTCTTTCTCACGCTTTAGACTTAAGTTATCCAATAAGAACTGTTGTGTTAAATACGGCTGTAAAGGATAATCTTGTAAGTCATTAAATAGGGCTTTATAGGTTTTAGAACGGGTTTGTTGTAGTAAGCTTTCTGCTTTGAAAAATTTTTTTCTTTGCTCTATCTGCACTTCATTATCTTTTGTTTTGCTCGCTTGCACAGTCACAGCAAACACTTGCAATACCAAGTAGCCCGTAATTACTGCCATTGCTTGCCAGTTACTATTTTTAACTTTGCTTACCATCTATTTATTATCCTGATTCATCATGACTTGGTATAATATAGCCTTACTTGATATTAGCTCTGAGTATAGCTAATACTAATAACAGTTTCATTAAATGAGATTGATATAAGCACTCTTTTAATTATATTAAGGAATTATTTTTTCCGATGTCCGATAGTACACCTTTAATAGCCGACCATACGCTTGATGCCCTTGGCCTACGTTGCCCTGAACCCGTGATGATGGTCCGCTTAAATATTAGAAAGATAAAAACTGGCGAAACATTGCTTGTGCTTTGTGACGATGCTTCAACGACAAGAGATATACCTAGCTTCTGTCGTTTTATGGAACATGAACTTGTTGAATCGCAAACCAAAAAAAAGCCTTTCCAGTATTTAATACGGAAAGGCTAGTTACTACCTGTTGATTACTTCGTGTTAGGAACTACGTTTTAGGTATTACTCAACACGGTTAAATGTCGATATGTTTTACGATTGTAAAACCGAAATGTCAGCAATAGCAAAAAAGCTGCCACGAATTTCGTTCAATAACGTTAAGCGATTTACTTTTACAGCCTCATCATCACTCATTACCATCACATTATCAAAGAAGTTATCAATAGGTGCTTTTAGCCCTGCTAACTCAGTAAGTGCTGCTTGATAGTCTTTATTTTCTAATAAAGGCTTTAACTTTATTGATATTTCAGAGTATGTAATTGCTAACTTACTTTCAGCTTCTGCTTCAACCAATTCATTTTTAAACTCGCTGTAAAGCTCTCCTTTAAACTTAGCCAATATATTACCAACACGTTTATTCGCTGCTGCTAACGTTTGTGCTGCTTCAAGGGTGCTAAAGTGGCTAACCGCTTGAATTCTCTTATCGAAGTCTAGTGGTGCTGTAGGTTTTTTAGCTAATACTGCTTGAATAATATCAACCGCAATACCCTGTTCTTGGTAGAATGCTTTAAATCGTCCCATTACAAAGTCGATAACATTTTCAGCAGTATTATCATTTGATAACTTGTCCCCAAATAACGCGATGCTCTTCGCAATCAAATCATTCAAATCTATATTTAATTGTTTCTCAATGACAATGCGAATTACACCAATTGCAGCTCTTCGTAAAGCAAATGGGTCTTTATCACCTTTAGGCGGTTGATTAATACCAAAAATTCCAACTAAAGAATCTATCTTGTCTGCAATAGCAACCGCACAACCAATGTTCGCTTCTGGTAACGTATCACCAGCATAACGAGGCCTGTATTGATCTTCTAATGCTTTAGCTATTGATTCACTTTCACCATCGTGAATGGCATAGTATTTCCCCATAGTACCTTGTACTTGTGGGAACTCTTGTACCATGTCTGATAAAAGATCTGTTTTACTCAACAAGCCAGCACGATAAGCATCAGCAGTATTTTCATTCAATGTTTCAGCGATATACTCACTTAAACTAGCTATACGTTCAGATTTTGCTTTTAAGGTACCAAGTTGCTTTTGGAATAACACCGTTTCAAGTGACTCCAATCTTGATTCCAACGTTTGCTTTTTATCTGTTTTAAAGAAAAATTCTGCATCTGCCAATCTTGGGCGAATAACCTTTTCATTACCGAAAATAACTTGTTGGGGATCTTTCGACTCTATGTTCGACACAAAAATAAACTTATTGATTAAGTTTCCTGCTGAGTCTGTTGCTGGAAAGTATTTTTGATGATCTTTCATCGAGTAAATCAGTGGCTCTGCTGGTACATTTAAAAACTCTTCATCAAATGTCCCAACAAGCGTTACAGGCCATTCTACTAGCGCTGTCACTTCATCAAGTAAGTCTTTATCAACAATTGCCTTGACTGACTGCTTAGCTTCTACCGCCTCAATTTGGGCGATTATTTTTTCTTGTCTAGTCTGATAATCTACTTCAACAAACGCTTTATGCATCAATGCTTCATAGTTATCGGCATGATCAACGGTAACTAGCGCTTTATGGTGGAAACGATGTCCTTGTACAACATTGCTCGAAGAAACGCCTAGTGCCGCACCTTCGATAACAGTAGCTCCGTACATCATCGTTAAGGTATGCACAGGTCGAATGAATTGAATACGCTCAGATCCCCAACGCATAGGTTTTGCAATTGGTAACTTGTTAAGTGACTTTGTAACAATATCAGCAACAAGTTCTGTAACGGCTTTCCCCTTCACTGTTGCTTTGTAAAGTAACCATTCGCCCTTCTCTGTAACAAGTCGGTCTGCTTCTTCTACGCTGATTCCATTTGATCTTGCCCAGCCTTGTGCTGCCTTACTAGGATTTCCTTCAGCATCGAACGCTACATTTACTGCAGGCCCTCTTTTCTCTACAACTTTGTCTGATTGCTTATCAATTAAGCCATTTACTTTAACAGCTAAACGTCTAGGTGTAGCAAACCACTTTATCTCATCAAAGGTTAATTCATGGTTTTCTAAACCAAGTTTAATACCATCAAAAAAAGCTGCTGCTAACGTTTTTAATGATTTTGGTGGTAACTCTTCAGTACCCAACTCAATAAGGAGTGTTTCTTTTGTCATTACTTCGCTCCTTTACCTGTAGCCTGGTTTTGACATAATGGGAATCCAAGCTCTTCACGCTTATTATAGTAAGCTTGAGCACATGCTTTTGATAAGGTTCTTACGCGTAAAATATAACGCTGACGTTCTGTAACCGAGATAGCATGACGTGCATCTAATAAGTTAAACGCGTGTGAAGCCTTCATTACTTGTTCATAAGCTGGCAAAGGTAGCCCTGCTTCAATTAATTTTTCACTGTCTTTTTCGCATTGGTCAAACTGCTTAAACAATGCATCTACATCGGCATATTCAAAGTTATATGTAGATTGCTCTACTTCGTTTTGATGGAATACATCTCGGTAATAAACCTTGCCCATAGGGCCATCAGTCCATACTAAGTCATAAATACTGTCAACGTTTTGAATATACATTGCTAAACGTTCTAAACCGTAAGTAATTTCACCTGTTACAGGAGCACACTCTAAACCACCCACTTGTTGGAAGTAAGTAAACTGTGTAATTTCCATACCGTTTAACCAGATTTCCCAACCTAAGCCCCATGCTCCTAATGTTGGAGACTCCCAATTATCCTCTACAAAGCGAATATCGTGTACTAACGTATCAATACCTAGTTCTTCTAAAGAATTAAGATAAAGCTCTTGGATGTTTGCAGGAGACGGCTTTAACATTACTTGAAACTGATAGTAATGTTGAAGTCTATTTGGGTTTTCACCATAACGACCATCGGTCGGTCTTCTACAAGGTTGTACGTACGCACTACTAATCGGCTCAGGCCCAATTGAACGTAAGAATGTCATTGGATGGAATGTACCAGCACCAACCTCTAAATCTAGCGGTTGTACAATAACGCAACCCTGGCGTGACCAGTAGTCTTGTAATTGTAAAATAAGGCCCTGGAATGTTTTACTGTTGTAACTTGTCATGGCTTTTAATTTTTCACTTTTGTTAATAAATCAAACACTTAAAAATAAACCGTTTGATATGTCTTTATATAAATCACTGATTTCAATAACGATTATGCCCGATAGTGATGACCGGGCACAATTAATTTTTTTGTACTTACCACGTATTCTCTTTAGAAATCGAGATTAGACACTTTCAATGCATTGTCTTCAATAAAGTGTCTGCGTGGCTCTACATGGTCACCCATTAGTGTCGTAAATAATTGATCTGCTGCAATCGCATCTTCAATTGTAACTCTTAGCATACGGCGTGTTTCAGGGTCCATCGTAGTTTCCCATAATTGTTCTGGGTTCATCTCACCTAGTCCTTTATAACGTTGTATATACTGACCACGTTTTGACTCTGCCATTAACCAGTCTAATGCTTGTTCAAATGTGGTTACAGGTTTAAGTTTTTCACCACGCTTAACATATGCACCTTCTTCCATTAAACCGTTCACAGCTTTGTTTAAGTCAATTATAGCCTTAAACTCGTCCGACTGAATGAACTCATAACCGCAGCTGTAAAACTTGTCTATACCATGCTTTCTTACGTCAAACTTAGGGTAGAAGATGTTTCTTTCTTTATCTTCTAGTACTTCAGCTGTGTACAGTGAACCATTACCGTCTTGCTTCTCAAGAAAGTCTAGTATATCTGCCGTCCATGCGTCTACTTTGGCTTTATCTTTAAAGTCTTCTTGTTCGATTGGCTGGCAGTAAACCATTTTCTCAAGAATATCTTCAGGTATTTGTCTAGAAATACGCTTTATCATATTCATTGTATCGCGGAACTGATTTACTAACCGCTCTAATGCCACACCTAAAATGGCTGGAGCTTGTTCATTGACATGAATAGCGGCACCATCTAATGCAAGTGTAGTTAAATATTCAGTAAGTGCTTCATCGTCTTTAATATATCTTTCTTGCTTACCTTTTTTAACTTTATATAGTGGTGGTTGTGCAATAAAGATATGACCTCTTTCCATTATCTCAGGCATTTGACGGAAGAAAAATGTTAATAATAAAGTTCGGATATGAGAACCATCGACATCGGCATCGGTCATAATAATGATGCTGTGATATCTTAGTTTCTCTGGATCATATTCATCACGTCCAATACCACAACCTAGCGCGGTAATTAACGTTCCTACTTCTTGTGAAGAAATCATCTTGTCGAAGCGTGCTTTCTCAACGTTCAATATTTTACCTTTTAATGGCAATATGGCTTGGTTCTTACGATTACGCCCCTGCTTGGCTGAACCGCCAGCAGAGTCCCCTTCCACAATATATATTTCAGATAGTGCAGGGTCTTTTTCCTGACAATCAGCTAATTTACCAGGTAAGCCTGCAATATCAAGTACACCTTTACGTCTTGTCATTTCACGCGCTTTACGAGCAGCTTCACGTGCTCTTGCTGCATCAACTATTTTCATAACAATAGTACGTGCAATAGTTGGATTCTCTAGTAAGTACTCACCTAGCTTCTCACCCATTGCCTGCTCAACTGCTGTTTTAACTTCAGAAGAAACAAGCTTGTCTTTTGTTTGTGATGAGAACTTAGGATCAGGTACTTTAACCGAGATTACCGCAGTTAAACCTTCACGTGCATCATCACCTGTTGCACTTGTTTCTTGACCGCTTTTACCTTTCTTATTTAGGCCTTCTTTCACCATATAAGAATTTAGCGTTCTTGTTAATGCGGTTCTAAAACCACTTAAATGTGTCCCACCATCTTTCTGAGGAATGTTATTAGTGAAACAGAAAATGCTTTCTTGGAAGCCATCATTCCATTGCATAGCAACTTCAACAATAATGCCGTCTTCTCTTTCAAGATCGAAATAAAATATCTCTTGGTTTACTGCTGTTTTGTTGGTATTAAGGTAATCAACAAAGGCTTGTATACCACCCTCATAACAGAAAAGATCTTCTCGTCCATCACCGCGCTCATCAATAAGCTTGATAGATACACCTGAGTTCAAAAATGATAATTCACGAATACGCTTCATCAGAATGTCATAATGAAACTCTATATCACTGAAGGTTTCAGCACTAGGCCAAAAACGCACTTCTGTACCTGTTTCTTCTGACTCACCTATTTCAGCTAATGGCTCAACTGAATCACCATGGCTATAAAACTGTTCATAGAGTTTTCCACCTCTACGAATAGTAAGTTGTAACTTACTACTTAAAGCGTTTACCACTGAGATTCCTACACCATGTAGACCACCAGACACTTTATAACCCGAGTCTTCACCACCGAACTTGCCACCTGCGTGAAGTACCGTTAAGATAACTTCTGCTGCAGATATACCTTCCTCTGGGTGAATTTCTGTTGGAATACCACGACCATCATCTTTAACTGATACTGAACCGTCCATATGGATTTTTACAACCATCTGACTACAATGGCCAGCTAACGCTTCATCTATCGAGTTATCCAGTACTTCAAATACCATATGATGTAAGCCTGAACCATCATCAGTATCACCGATATACATCCCTGGTCTTTTACGTACCGCATCGAGTCCTTTTAGTACTTTAATACTGGACGAATCATATTCATTTTCTACTGTCATAGTTTTAGCCTATTTACTCTGGGTTAAATCTTATTTCAATGCGAAATCGCACCATGTTTCACGTGAAACATTTTGAATTTTTTGTCTTTAGATTCAGAGTTAATCTCCTCATTAGAGAAAAACTGATTCAAAACACTGCTTTCGATTGCCGTAATTAAAACCTGACAATGAAGCTCACTTATAGCACTCGCTAGTAGCGTTCGAGAATTAACATCTAATTCCGCACCAATATCATCTATCAATAAAATTGGTTTTACTCGATTTACCTTCTCAATCAGTTTTGCTTGAGTAAAGGTTAAAGCCAGTAAAAACAATTTTTGCTGCCCTCTTGACAATTTAGTTTCTAAAACTTGTTTATCAACTAAAAATTTAACGTCGAACTTATGCGCTCCATACAAACTAAACCCATAACTGAGTTCTCGTTCTATATTCTGTTCATATGTGTCTTTCAAGCTTTTTGCTTGAGGCCAACCTTGTAGAAATTGCACACTTATTTCATCCTTTATGTGTGGGAGCAAGCGTGCTATCCAAACATTCAGTTCTGTGCGCAAAGTTTCAACATAAGACTTTCTTATTTCAGTTAGCTTACTTGACTGCAAAACTAGTTGGCTAGTCCAATAAGCTAAATTACTGTCATTAAGTCCCGATTTTATACACGCATTTCTTTGCTTTAATACACGTGAATAATTTTTCCAGTGTTCAGGAAAAACATGTTCCACGTGAAACAATCCTAAATCTACAAAACGTCTTCGTTCTTTTGGCCCACCAAAAAATAATTTGAAGCTTTCTGGGGTGATAATCTGAACCGCTATATGCTTAGCAAGTTCAGAAAGTTTATTGTGACCTTCACCGTTAATTCTTATCTTTGTTGTGCCGTTAGAAAGTTCTTTAGATATGCCTAACTGTGAATCTAAGTTATCTTTAACACTAACAGTAAATTGTTCTTTATTATAAGTTGCGAGCAATTCTGTCTTAGATGTGCGAAATGACTTACCATGACCCAAGTAAAAAATAGCTTCTAATATACTACTCTTACCACTACCGTTATCACCAATAAAGAAATTTAAAACAGGATGCAATATAATTGGATCATGCTTTAAATTTCTAAAATTGTTGGTAACAACCTTTACAACACTCATTTAGTGATACAAAAACTACAAACGCATCGGCATGACAACATAAAGTGCTTGGCCGGTTTCGCTCCCTTCAATAACAACACTTGAGTTAGCATCAGCCAGGGTAAACTTAACATTTTCATCTTTTATGGCATTCAACACGTCAAGAACATAACTTACATTAAAACCCATTTCTAATTCATCATATGGAAAATCAATTTCTATCTCTTCCTCTGCTTGTTCTTGTTCTGGGTTATTAGCGGTTATTTTAAGAAGCGAGTTAGAGAAATTAAGACGAACTCCTTTAAATTTTTCATTAGATAAAATTGAAGCTCGAGAGAGAACCTGACGTAACGTCTCTTTATTAGAAACGAATATCTTGTCTCCATTTCTAGGTAACACGCGTCGGTAATCAGGGAACCTGCCATCAACTAATTTACTAGTAAAAGAGAAAGTACTATCGATTATACGAATATGGTTAGAACCTAGAGAAACATTAATTAGTTCGTCTACGGGACTCATCAACCTGATGATTTCTAAAATACCCTTGCGAGGAATAATAACCTGTCTCGCAGGTAACGCAAGCTGCTCATTGGCAATTTTACAAATAGCTAGACGATGACCGTCGGTTGCTACAGAACGAATTTCAGTACCTTCACATTCAATTGACATACCATTAAGGTAATAACGAACATCTTGGTTAGCCATAGAAAAATGAGTACTTTCAATTAAGCGTAACAAATCTGATTTTTGCAGCGAAAATTCAACATCACCCTGCCAATCTTCAATGTTAGGAAAATCTGCTGCAGGTAAAGTAGATAATAAGTACTTACTTCGACCTGATATTAAACGAACAGTATCATCTTCAACATCAAAAGTTATCATTGAACCTTCAGGTAAACTTTTACATATATCCAAAAGTTTCTTTGCCGGTATCGTGATTTGGCCATCTTCTCCTGAATTTTCTATGCTAGAAAAAGAAACCATTTCTAATTCCAGATCAGTAGCAGTCAAGGTTAAATTTTGAGAAGAAATATCAAAAAGTATATTACCTAAAATAGGTAGCGTACTTTTGCGTTCTACAGCCCCAGAAACTAATAATAGTGGCTTTAATAGTGACTCTCTATTAAGTGAAAACTTCATTTACATTCCTAAAGAATTTTAAGTTATTGTTATTTAAGTTGAAAGTGTTCTAACAAGGTTAGAATAGTCTTCTTTTATGTCGTTTAATTCTGTTTGTAGTTGTTTAACTTTTCTGCATGCGTGTAAAACCGTTGTATGGTCTCTACCACCAAAAGCGTCGCCAATTTCAGGTAAACTGTGATTCGTTAACTCTTTAGACAACGCCATGGCAATCTGTCGAGGCCGAGCAACTGAGCGACTTCGTCTTTTAGAAAGTAAGTCAGCCACTTTAATCTTGTAATATTCTGCCACAGTTTTTTGAATGTTATCAATAGTAACAAGCTTATCCTGAAGCGCGAGCAAATCTCTTAATGCTTCTTTAACAAAATCTATAGTAATTGCACGACCGGTAAAATTTGCATTTGCAATAACACGATTCAATGCCCCTTCTAACTCACGTACATTGGAACGTAAACGTTTTGCAATGAAAAAAGCAACTTCGTCCGCTAAGTTCATATTACTCTCTTCTGCTTTACACTTAAGAATAGCAACACGAGTTTCAAGTTCTGGTGGTTCGATGGCAAGTGTTAAACCCCAACCAAATCGAGATTTGAGTCTGTCTTCGACATTAACTTCTTTCGGATAGCGATCACTGGTAATAATTATTTGTTTATTACCTTCAAGAAGTGCATTAAAAGTATGAAAAAACTCTTCTTGGGTACGGTCTTTTCCAGCAAAGAATTGAATATCATCGATAAGCAAAGCATCTACACTACGGTAGTATTGCTTAAACTTTTCCATGGAATTGGTTTTTAACGCTTTCACCATATCTTGAACAAAACGCTCTGAATGCATATAAGCAATTTTTGCATTTGGATTATTCAAAAGAATGCCATTACCTACAGCATGAAGTAAATGAGTTTTGCCTAGACCTGTTGAACCATAAATAAAGAGTGGGTTGTAAGCAGAACCAGGATTGTCAGCAACTTGCGAGGCCGCAGCTCTGGCAAGTTGGTTAGACTTACCTTCAACAAAGTTATCAAAGGTGTATTTTACTTTAACACTGGGTAAACGAGAAATATTAGGTTCAGATGTAGTGGCCGAGTTAACGGTTCTTGTTGG
>CAWVWK010000053.1:0-15168 GCA_963933725.1 uncultured Colwellia sp. | reverse complement strand
CAAACATGTGAGTCAAGGTGTTACAAAAAATGTAACTACTTAAAGGTCACTATTGATGAATAGGTGACATTGCTGGTTTACGTAATAGTGCTTATTAGCTATTTTCGATGCCTGGATAACAAATTTGAATTAATTCTTTTCAAACGACAAGCCGTGATGCTTTGTCGATATTCAAGTCATGTTTACTGTTAGAAATAGTAATTACTAAAATACATAATAAAGGATAGTAAAGTAACATCCTGTTTTTTGCTTAAGAGCACATATCAATGTGCAAAATTTGCACATTACTATTTTAGTCATTTTATCAGTCCAACTAGCACCTTCTTATCTTAACCTCTAAGCGAAATATCAATAAACTCGAAAGGAATGCTACTTTTGAATAATCTCCGTTTTGCACTCCTACTTATAGAGGAGGGAATCTTAGAGTTTAATCATGCTGGAATAATTTACTTTTAAACTGGAACCCACAAAAGTAGGTAGTTCAAAAACTAATGATTGCTTTAACTTTAATCCTGTATATACTACCAGTATAACTGTCAGTATATACAGGATTAACTATGTCTAATCAACAAGAACTAAAACCGCTTACTAATCGTCAGCAACAGATTTTTGATCTTATAAAAGAAAATATTAATGACACAGGTATGCCACCAACACGTGCTGAAATAGCTACTTTTTTTGGCTTTAAATCGGCTAATGCTGCTGAAGAGCATTTGAAAGCGCTGGCGAAAAAAGGCTATATAGAAATACTTGCAGGTACTTCTCGTGGAATTCGCTTGGCAGAGCAATTCACTATGGAAGATGAAGGTTTACCGCTTATAGGTCGAGTGGCTGCAGGGGAGCCTATTTTGGCGCAAGAGCACGTAGAAGATCATTATAAAATGGACGGTAGCCTATTCCATCCTCCGGCTGATTACCTTTTAAGAGTTAATGGCGAGAGCATGAAAGACATTGGTATTTTAGATGGTGACTTGCTAGCTGTGCATCAGACAACAGACATTAATAATGGTCAGGTTGTTGTTGCGAGAGTTGAAAATGATGTAACCGTAAAGCGTTTTAAGCGTGATGGAAATATTGTGTATTTACATGCAGAAAATGAAGCTTTTGAGCCTATTAAAGTAGATTTAACTTGCCAGGAATTCAATATCGAAGGCTTGGCTGTCGGCATAGTTAGAAATGAGAGCTGGATGTAGCTCTTAATTTTAATCACTTTACGTGAACTTCAAATCAATAAATGAAACAGCCTAACTCTATAGGCGATAAAGTGTCTGACTGTTTCATCATCTCAAAATATTGATACGAAATCACTCGGATTTCTAATTTTTAGTATTTAGAGTGTTATTTATCTTTATTAAATAGTGATCTTAAGTTCGCGACGCCTTGCTTATTTGTTGCAGATTTTTGTTCATCTGTCTTTTTAGCCTGGCCTGATTCCCATACTAAATCATCTTGAGGTAACTCATAAAGAAAGCGACTAGGTTCAGTTCTAGAAAGCTCACCAAATTGTCTTCTTTCTCGCGCGTAAGTAAAGATTAACTCACGCTGAGCCCTTGTAATACCCACATAAGCTAAGCGCCTTTCTTCCTCAACGCCGTCTTCTTCTATACTCGTTTGATGGGGTAATAACCCTTCTTCCATACCAATTAAAAATACATACGGAAACTCTAGACCTTTAGAAGCGTGAAGGGTCATTAATTGAACTTGGTCACTGTTGTCCTCTTCTTCATTTCTTTCCATCATATCGCGAAGAGTTAATCGCGTTACGATTTCAGGTAAAGTCATTGGCTCTTCATCATCACCGCCTTCAAGCATTTGGGTTACCCAGCTAAAAAGTTCAGTAACATTTTTCATACGCATTTCGGCACCTTTGGGAGTCGGTGTGGTTTCGTATAAAAAATCTTCGTAGTTTATTTCTCTGATCATTGTTCTTAACACAGCGGCAGTGTCACTGCGCTCTGTTTCATCAGATACACCAACAAGCCATCGTGTGAAAGCTTGCAGCTTCATTAATCCCCTGCCTGTTAACGTTTGCTCCAAACCCAATTCAAAGCTTGCGGCAAACATACTAATTTGACGTAAATTGGCATAGTTACCTAGTTTTTCAAGTGTGGCTGGCCCTAATTCACGCTTAGGGACATTAACAATTCTTAAGAAGGCATTATCGTCATCGGGGTTAACAAGTACACGTAAATACGCCATTACGTCTTTTATTTCAGCACGGGAAAAGAAAGAGGTTCCCCCATTAATTTTATAAGGGATACGGTTTGTCATTAAAGCTTTTTCAAGCAGACGTGATTGATGATTACCCCGATATAATACAGCGTAATCTTTGTATTGGCTTCTGTTCATGAATCGATGACCGATAAGCTCACCAATAACACGTTCCACTTCATTTTCTTCATTCTTAGCTTGTACAACTCGTAATTCAACGCCATAAGCTAATTCACTAAATAAAGCTTTGTCATATACATGCGGATTATTGGCAATGAGTATATTGGCACACTTTAATATACGACCACTAGAGCGGTAATTTTGCTCTAACTTTATAAGCTTTAAATTTGGGTAGTCTGAGCCGAGTAGAACTAAGTTTTGAGGTTTAGCGCCACGCCATGAATATATTGATTGGTCATCATCACCCACAACCGTTAAACGAGCTCTTGCTCCGGCAATTTGTTTTACCATTTCATACTGGCTAGCATTGGTATCTTGGTATTCGTCTACCAATAAATATCTGATTTTATTCTGCCAGCGTTCACGTACTTCGGGATAGTGCTTTAGAAGTAGCGTTGGGATGAGAATAAGGTCATCAAAATCTAGGGCATTATAAGCCTTCATATGTTTATGATATCGTTGATAATACTCAGCATATTCATGAGAATCTGAATCTAACTGCATTTTTAGTAATGCATCTGGTAAAAGTAAATCATTCTTCCAGTTAGAAATCATGCTTTGCAGTTTAGAGAGTAAATCTTTATCGCCATCTAATTCTTCAGAAGTTAACTCCTTTAATAAGGCTAAGGAGTCTTGGTCGTCAAACAGTGTAAAGCCAGGCTTATAACCAAGTGTTTTGATCTCTCTTTTGACAATATCTAAACCAAGGGAGTGGAAAGTAGAAACAGTTAAACCCCGCGTTAAGTCCTTACCGAGCATTTTCTTTATACGCTCTTTCATTTCTTTTGCTGCTTTGTTGGTAAAAGTTACTGCCGCAATGTTTCTTGCTTTGTAGTCACACTTTTGGATGAGGTAAGCAATTTTTTGGCAAATAACACCTGTTTTACCCGATCCCGCACCAGCTAAAACAAGGCATGGACCCGATACATATTTAACCGCTTCATTTTGTCCGGCATTTAATTTCATTATTTAAAGCTTATGTAGCAAAAAGTTCAAGGAGGTGGATTTTACCTGTTTTTACTCAAGGGCAAAACAGATATAATAAGTATAATTTAAAATAATCAAAAATAGGTCGCTTATGTTCAATGCTAAAAAAATAGAAGAAATTGCTAAACAAGTTACTGATTCCATTCCTTCGGGGTTAAAATCGATGGCATCGGAACTAGAAGATAAAACAAAAACAGTTTTACAGCGAAAATTAGCAGACTTAGATGTGGTAACGCGCGAAGAGTTTGATGTGCAAACACAAGTGTTAATTAAAACGCGTGAAAAACTAGCTGTTTTAGAAGCAAAAATAGCTGAAATTGAAAGCAAACTTTAACGCTTAACAGTGCAAAATTTCTTTTATATGTCCTTCGAGCATATTTACGCATGGTAATTTTTTATCCATTAAGACCCTCACCACTTATATTAATGATTTTGGTGAGTTTTTTGTTTTGGTTAGGTTTTGCCAACATGGCAGCCTTTGTACTCTTTGCTTTTTTTACAGGTGTTATTACCCCGTTATTTATTAAGTTTTTATTTGTGATTTTAGATCACCGAGCAAATGGCTTAAACGGAGCACCTAAACTACGCGCTGAAATGTTTCAACCTTTTGGGGAATGGCGACCATATAGTTTACTCTTTATTATAGCAACACTCTACTTTGCCATAAGCATATTGTTTTCTAATGATCATAATACACTAGGTAAAATTGCACTGTTGTATTGCTTAGTCGTACTGCCAAGTATTATTGGGATATTGACCATGAGTAGAAGTATTCGCATTGCGCTAAGTCCATTTGCTCAGCTTAAATTCATTAACATAATAGGTTTTCGGTATTGGCTATTACTTGCATGTATTGCAATGGGCGGTATGCTAACCAATTATTTAATTGAACAACAAACAACAGAATTCTTGATGATTTTTACTGTTTTGTATATCGCTGTATTTACCTTTAACTGGCTTGGTGTGATGATTTTTATTCAACGAAAGTCACTTGATTACACTGCTATCAACGCACCTGAAATTAAAGAAAAAGAAGTTGAAGAAGCACAACAGTCGGCACGAACAATGTGCTTTTATAGAGCGTGTAGAGAATACCCGCATAAGAGCGCTCTCGGCATCATTCTAAAATATATAGAAAATGAAGAAAAGGATGCCTTAGCAGCACACCAGTGGTTTGCCGATGAATTAATGCAGCTTGAGAATAAAGGTTTCTTCAGGCAACACTGCGAAATTCACATTAACGTACTGCATAGTGCAGGCAAAACTGCGATGGCAGACTTATTAAAAGAAAAAATGGAAAACAGCGTAAACAAACCATTATAAACACTTAATTTAGTAAACGGCTCAGCCGACTTATTTTTGGAAAGCATTCATGTCACAAATTGCTGAGCTAATTGCTCAAGAACTTAATGTTCAACCTTCACAAATTCATGCCGCAATTAATTTATTAGATGAAGGGTCAACCGTACCCTTTATTGCGCGTTACCGTAAGGAGGCGACTGAGGGCTTGGATGATAATCACCTGCGTCACTTGGCAAAGCGATTAGATTACTTGCGTGATTTAGCGGCAAGAAAATCTGTTATTTTAACGAGTATTAAACAGCAGAATAAATTAACCCCTGAGTTAGAAGAGAAAGTAAATACAGCAGATAATAAAACAGTGCTTGAAGACTTATACCTACCTTTCAAACCTAAGCGTCGAACCAAAGGCAAAATTGCTACTGAAGCAGGATTATTGCCTTTAGCAAATAGTTTATTGAATAATTGGTCTCTAAACCCAGAGCAAGAAGCTGAAGCTTTTCTAGCTAATAAAGGCAACGATGAAAAAATAAAAGAGGCTGGGTTTGTTGATGTGAAATCTGTTTTAGATGGCGCCGCTGTTATTTTAGCGGAACGCTTTAGTGAAAATGCTAGTTTAATACAAAAGCTTCGTAAGCATATGTTAAATAAGGCCCACTTAACGAGTAAAGAAGTTTCCAAAATTAAAAAGGATACTAAAAAAACAGGAAAATCGGCAAGTAAATATAAAGACTATTTTAATCACAGTGAAGCTCTAAAGACAGTGCCATCACATCGTATGTTAGCTATGTTAAGGGGGAAAAACGAAGGCTTTCTTCAATTGAATATTGATGTTGATCCCGGACAAGAAGGGCTTTCTACATCGAGCGCCGAACAACTTATTAGTGATCAATTAGGCTTAAAGCTTTTCGATAAACAGGGGAATAATGCTAATTCATTCTTAGCAAAAGTAGTCCGTATTACGTGGAAGTCTAAATTATACGTAAGCTTAACAACAGAGATTTTAACGGGATTAAGAGAGCAATCTGAATCTGAAGCCATAAAGGTTTTTTCGCGAAATTTAACCGATGTTTTAATGGCCGCTCCTGCAGGGCCAAAAAATACTTTAGGGTTAGATCCTGGTTTAAGAACGGGCTGTAAATTAGCTGTTGTAGATGCCACAGGAAAGCTTTTACATACTAGCACTATCTTTCCACATGCACCTCAAAATCATTGGGACAAATCTGTGCGTACGCTTTTAAATGTATGTCGACAATACAAAGTAGAACTGGTTGCAATAGGTAATGGCACCGGTTCAAGAGAAAGTGATAAGTTAGTAGCAGAAGTGATTTCACAACTTAATAAAATGGATGAAAACTGCACCAGTAAGGCTAGCAAGCAAGTTAACAAAGTACTTGTAAGTGAAGCAGGAGCTTCTATTTACTCGGCATCAGAGCTAGCCGCAAAAGAGTTCCCTACTTTAGATGTATCACTTAGAGGCGCTGTTTCAATTGCGCGTCGACTACAAGACCCATTAGCAGAATTAGTTAAAATTGATCCTAAAGCCATTGGTGTAGGCCAATATCAACATGATGTTAGCCAAAGTTTATTGAGTAAAAGTTTAGATGAAGTGGTAGAAGATTGTGTAAATGCGGTAGGTGTTGATTTAAATAGTGCATCAGCTGCTTTGCTAGCACGCGTATCAGGTTTAAATAAAACCATGGCAAACAATATTGTTGAATTTCGTGATCAACAAGGGCGCTTTAATGACAGGAAACAGCTGAAAAAAGTAGCGCGTTTAGGGCCAAAAGCTTTTGAGCAAGCTGCAGGCTTTTTACGTATCAATGATGGTGATAACCCACTTGATAAGTCAGGTGTTCATCCTGAAACTTACACGGTTGTTGAGAAAATTATTGAACAATTAAATATTACACCAACATCGTTATTCGAGCATATCGATGAAATCAAGCAAGTTAACCTTGCTAGTTTAACAACATCAAAATTTGGCGAAATAACGGTTAAAGACGTTATAGATGAACTTGTTAAGCCAAACAGAGATCCTCGGCCTGAATTCAAGACAGCCATATTTGTAGATGGGGTAAATAGCATTAATGACTTGAAAGTAGGTATGGTGCTTGAAGGGGTTATTTCAAATGTCGCTAACTTTGGGGCGTTTGTTGATATTGGTGTTCATCAAGATGGTTTAGTCCATATTTCTTCTATTACCAATAAATTTATCAAAGACCCTAGAGAAGTTATTAAAGCAGGCGATATTGTCAAAGTTAAAGTGACGGAGGTTGATACTGATCGTAAACGTATTAGTTTAACAATGAGATTAGATGACGACGCGATGGAGCACAGTAAGGGCGTTGTAACAAATAAAAAGCAACATCATGGAGCTTCTAAAACACCTTCACACGATAAGAAAGATAAAAAAATTAATCAGCAACACAATAGGAATCATCAGAAAAAGCCCAAGCAACAAGAAAATGCAGCGATGGGCAATGCCTTCGCTGATGCATTTGCCAAACTGAAAAAATAACAACATACCTTAATGTGCCGTTCTTTTATAAGGCGCACCTTTATTGGTAGGATTAAGCCTATATGAAATAATCCTACCTTCATTTTATATCGTGAAGGTCGCTACCTCTTTATATGGGAAACTTTAGCCCTTGCTTTGATATCTAGTTTCTAAGTAGTCATATACGGCACGAACACCAAAAGCTTCTCCACCTAAAGGTCTTCCTGATAAGGCTCTTACGTTAAATGCCATAACATCAAAGTGAACCCAATCAGTCTCTTTACTGACAAATTCTTGTAAATATAAAGCGGCTGTTATTGCACCACCAAACGGCGCTGTTGCACAGTTACTGATATCGGCGATGTTGCTATTTAACATATCGCGATACTGTGTTGCTAGAGGCATACGCCAAACAGGATCGTTAGCCTTTTCACCAGCAAGACTTATTCCATTGGCAACTTCTGTGCTTGTTGAGAAAAATCCAGGTAATTCTGTTCCTAAAGCAACGCGCATAGCACCGGTTAACGTAGCAAAATCAATTAGCAATTCAGGCTTTTCAAGATCAGCCTCTGCTAATGCATCACATAAAACCAAACGACCTTCAGCGTCAGTATTATCAATTTCTACAGTAAGCCCAGTACGTGTTGTAATCACATCTCCTGGGCGCATAGCGTTACTTGAGACAGCATTTTCAACTGCTGGAATTAATACTCTTAAACGAATAGGAAGACTATTAGCCATAACGAGTTGCGCTAAACCAAGTACATGTGCAGAGCCACCCATATCTTTTTTCATATTACGCATACCGGCGGCGGGCTTTAAATCTAAACCACCGCTATCAAAGCAAACGCCTTTACCCACTAAAGTAACCAGAGGATGGCTTTCATCACCCCATGTTAGGTCTATTAACTGTGGTTGATGCACGCTTGCACGTCCAACAGCATGAATGGTAGGGAAATTTTGTTCGAGTAAATCATCACCAATAATTTGTTTAACTTGCCCTTTATATTTTTCTGCTAATTGATGTGCAGATTCTGCTAAGTGCTCAGGCATCATATCGGCAGCAGGTGTGTTTACTAGGTCTCTAACGAGAGCAGTGGCTTGAGCATAGTTAACACTTTTATTTATAAGTACTTGATTATTTATACACAAACAAGGTAATTCAGCACCATTTTTTGATGAGCCATCAGATATGTAACGGTTAAATTGATAAGCGCCAATACACCAAGAAAAACAAATAGCATCATGAAATTTTTCTTCTGCATGAAGTTGGTAGTTGCCTTTTGGAAGCTTGTTAATTAAGTTTCCGCAACTAAAATGGTGACTAGGATCTTTTACGACATAAACAGCAAGTGAAATTTGGCCGTTGGTATTTGGTAATAATGATAATCCTTTGCCGGTAAATCCTGTGCTAATTAACCAGTTTTGTGAAAATTCGGTCTGTTCGGCCAGCCATGTATTATATTGGTTAGTAGAGATAATATGTAAAGGTGTACCTTTTTCTGTTGCACTAAAGCAATCGTTCATTAAGTGATGATTTGATGAAGCGTCGTTAGTTTTTTCTATGGTCATTAGGTTTCCTTCATTTATAAATGTTTATATTGTGCCTGTCTTGATAAGAAGCTTTTCCTAAAATGTTTATTAGGACAGGCACGATAAATTGTGTTTTAAGCTATCAAGCTTTTTTATCTTTAATTCTATTTTTATGGCTTGATGTTGATAACGGGTTGCCATTCAAGCCATTCTGGTTCCACTTGTTGATGTAATGTGTAAGATAAAGGTAGTGCATTGCCTTGTGCTTTAAGGTCTGCTTGAATATCACTGTGAACTTCAGGCGTAGCAAATGCGATGCCTCCAGCAATAAGTGTTTCTATAGATTCGGAGTTGATACTTACACCTGAAAATAAACCTGCTTCAATTTTAACGCCACTAGTATTCCAAAACTGTGTATCAGGTGTTATTAGTGGAGCGTATCTGCTAGCGATATTTATAAAAATATCAACACTGTCAGCAGTATTAGCCAGATCAACACCAATCACTTTTCCCACTATGATTTGGCGATATAATATCGGATTACCCACTCTAACAGAGTTCAGGCGCTTGGCGTTAAGTTTGATATTTAAACCGTAGGGTAAATGCTTCAAGGTTAGTGGCAGTTCAAGCGCATTAAAGTGTGTTTGTGTAACAGTATCACCATCAATTTCAGAGCTTTTTGGTAATAGGGTGATAAAAGCACCATTGAGTAAATGCTGAACATTTTTAGAGCCAACTAAACCTATTTCAGGCTCTACCTTCCAAAATTGAGTGCCAGGTTTAGCATACAAGACACCTTTATCATTTAAATGAATAAGAGCAGTGGCACCAACAACATTTGGTTTGAAAATTAATCGCTCAATTTCACCTAACTCTTGTTCTTGATATAACACAGTACTTCCTACATCTAGACCACTAATGTCTTTGAAGTGAACTTGAATGGCTAGTCCAGAATTCTCTGCTTTTGCGATGCTTTCAAATAAAGAATATCTACTATGCTCGGCTACATTTGTCGGTGTTTCAGCTTGAAATTTTTCAGGGGTATAAAAGCTTATACCCCCACGCAAAATAGCGTCAACAGATTCTGTTTTGACAACAAAATCATCTAAACCGCCACTTAAAGTAAAGCCACTGGCATTATAAAAGCGACTTTGCTCCTTAATAAGCGATTTATGTTCATCGTCAATAGTGATATTAACCGCAATATTATCGTTCTTTTTATCTAGGGTTACATTGTCAACTTGACCAACAACAACGCCTCGATAACTTACAGCACTACCTGGTGTTGCGACTTGTGCGCTATTAGTGATTAATGTTAACTGTAAGCCTGATTCACTCGCTGCTTTGGCAGGAGGTGAGCCTAACAAGAAAAAATGAGTTTTTGAGTTAAGTTGTTGTTCAGAAATATTTTGGTTATCCAATGCATTAAAAGTAATGTAGTCACCACCTAATAATGCATCTGTATCTGTTGCGCCAGATAAGGATAAATTAGGCTTAACCAACCAAAACTTAGTTCCTTGTTTTAAAATATGCTTGTAGTTAGGAAGTATGCCGACAGTAACTAAATTAGTTGCACCATTTTCTTCGATATGGTGCACACTACCAACTTCTTTACTTCGATAAAGCAAGCGAGTGCCTTTTTCAATATGTTGTTTAATACTTGCGTTTAAAGTTAATAATGTTCTCTGTTGTGCTTGCTTTTTATTGTCGAATACATGGTATTTATCACCATTTTTTACAGCACTTCGATGTGCTAAGTTGATTTCATCATCGGGGTTGGTTTCTTCCTTTACGATTGTTTCATCGTTAACAAAAGCTAAACCACCTGTCAGCATAGTTTGTAAAGATTGAGCCTCGATGTTTACGCCTTGTAAATTTGCAGAAATCTTAAAGCCGCTATTATTATAAAAATGGCTGTGTTCAGTTACGTAGTCCGCATAGGCCGGTAAAATATGAACATGTAATAAATGCCTTCCGGGAGATTTCGTCTCTATGGCTTGAATGTTGCCTACTTTCTCTTCTTCATAAAACACCCCACTGCCTACTTTTAATGATTGGCGTTGTTTACTTATCAGAATAAGGTGTAATCCGTCTTCATCATAACGATATGCTGGTTTTGAATTATATACAGTGAATTTATTGGTCGCCTTCCCTTGTAATGAGGGACGAATACTTATGTAATTCCCCGTTATTAAAGTTTGTACGTTGTTAAAACCAGATAGTCCAAATTCAGGTGCAACAATATAAAATTGAGACTGCTCAGTTAAATAAGGAACAACTCTGGGGTTAATGTGGGCTATTGCCGTAATTTTACGTTCTTTAGGATCTATTTTTTTAAATGATTTAATTGAGCCAATTGTTACGCCTTGATACATAATTGCAGCGTTATGATTGATACCAGAGTTCCAACCTAATGTTAGCTCTATTTCATGGCCTGTTTCTGCTGATTGAAAATCGGCGTGTAAAGGAAATATTTGACCATTACTGGCAGGAGGTAGCTCAACTTGATAGGAGAGCGTATCAACAGCAATACCACCAGATATTATGGATGCAAGGGATTCTGTATTGACTTTTACTCCAGTACTAAGTGATGCAGTGACTTGTACGCCACTAGCATTCCAAAATAGTGAGTTTTCTTTGATAAGGTGGGCAAATTCTGGTTCGATAAAGATATTAAGTGCAATCTTTTTAGTGTTTTCAATATATTTATAGCTACTAACGTAGCCTATGGTCATTTGTTTAAAGGTAATAGGTGAATTTTGACTGATAGAACCAAGCACTGTAGTTTCTAGTGTCAGGTGTAAACCAGGGGTGCTCATATCAAGCGGGGGAGGCCCATCTTGTGCTACGAAGTAAGATTGAGTACTTTTAAAAAATGAGCCACTCTCATCAGGTTTAGGCAAAATATTAATATAACTACCTGAAACAAGAGTCTCTAAACCTGAAACCCCTTGTAAAGAAATGTCAGCAGTGACTAACCAAAATCGAGTGTTTTCGGTTAAGTAGTCAGTAAACTTTTTAGACATTTCAATGGTCGCAATAACATGTTGTAAGTCGTCTGAAGGAGAGACCGTTTTTACCATGCCGGTAACAAGGCCTTTATATCTAACTTCAGTTTTGTTTGGCACAATGCCAACCCCATTTTCAAACTCAACTTGGATGGTTTTTCCTTGCTCAGAAATTGCGGTGATACCTAGCCACAAACCGAAAATAAGAGCGATGACAGGAATAAACCAAATAATCGAGATACCTTTTCTGGTTAGTATTTCTACTTGATTTTCTTCATTTAAAACGGGGGGATTATTGTTGGTCATTTATTTCCCTAAGCTTATTTTTTGATGACTCTCTATCCCACAATAAACGTGGGTCAAAACTATTGGCGGCGAACATGGTAAAAACAACCGTCATGGTAAAATAATTTATGGCAGGACCTGCACCTACAGAAGTTACTATACCTAATTCAACGACGGCTACCAATAAAGAAACTACAAAAACATCCAACATAGACCATGGGCCTAAAAAAGATAAAATATTGTAAAGCCTTCTATGTTTTTCAGGTCTTAGTCTTACGCCAGAATAAATCCTGTATACCAATACAAATAGGCCTATTATCTTTAATAATGGTACTATTATACTGGCGGTAAAAATAATGGCAGCTATTGGATAAAAACCATGATCTATAAATTCACCAATACCTGATAGTATGGTGGATGGCTCGCCAATCCCTAACGTATAAATAATCATTATGGGGTATAAGTTGGCAGGAATAAAAGCAATAAGCGCTGTAATATTCCATGCGAGTGTCAGCTGAAGGCTGTTTCTTTTTCGGGTGCTAAATTTACTACCACATCGAATACAACGTTGCTCATATCCAGGCACGGTATGATTAAGTTTATGACAATTTGGGCACTGGCTCAATCCTGCTTGTTTAGCCGTCTGCATTATTGATCTCATTTGATTTTTCATTAAATTGGCGCTCTAGGGTTTCCCAGACGGTGTGGTGATCTAAGCTGATCGCAGAAATGGTTGAAGCGATTAGCCAAAGTACAAATGATACAAGCCCCATGTTTATTGTTAATTCAGTGTCATCAATAAGTTTGTACATTGAAACAATAATACCTAACATAAAAACATTTAGCATTGACCAATGTTCAAGGTGATGGAAAGCTCTAAAAAATATGAGTAAGTTAGGTTTTAATTGGTTGAATTTAAAACAATGAGTTAAATAGAAGGTTCCTAATAACCTAAGAGAAGGAACTGCAATTGCGAAAAGAAAAACAAGTGTAGAGATAAAATAAAAGCCTCGGTCTAACATCATAATAATACAATCTAAAAGGGAAGCTTGGTGAAATTGACCGGCGAGAGTAACCCCCATTAAAGGTAGAGTAATTGCAGGAATAGAAAGGATTATCCCTGTTAAAGCCCAGTAATAGCTACGGTTACACCAGTCAATTTTGGTTTCAAAAATAATACTACCGCAACGTTTGCACTTTGCACAGGTACCTGGTTTTAAATGAGGTTTATCGTACAAAGCATCACATTGTTCACAAGCGATGTATTGCATTGTATTTATGTGCTTTGTCATTAATTTACCTTATATCAATGCGATAATTATTATAAGCCTTAAAATCGAATTGAATCATATGAATTTATTTTTTAATGGTTATAGCAAAAAGCAGCGGAGAACGCTGCTTTTTATGTTATTTGAAGAAATAATATACGAAATAAATGATTACTTCATTGAAGCCATATACTTTGCAAGCTCTTCAATGTCACTATCAGATAGTTTGATAGCAATATTCCTCATTATGCTGTTGTTGTCATTATCACGACTGCCATCGCGAAAAGCATTTAATTGATTTTTCAGGTAGCCTGCATCTTGGCTGGAAATCGCAGGGAAAGCAGCTTGAGACATGCCATTACCTGTGATGCCATGACATGCAATACATGCAGGAATTTTTTTGCTCGCGTCACCGCCTAAGTAAAGCTTTTTACCAATTTCACTTGTAGCATCAGGACCTTTAGTGATTGTTTGAACTGCGTAAAAGCTAGCAATATCGTGCATATCTTCTTCACTTAAGCCAGCTGCCATTCCAGCCATAATAGGGTTTTTACGAGCACCTGATTTAAAGTCACTTAGTTGTTTTGCTAAATAACGTGCACTTTGTCCAGCAAGTTTAGGATGGTTTGGAAGGACACTATTACCATCGGTTGCATGACAAGCAACACATAACGCAGACTTTTCTTGGCCCGCTTTTATATTTCCTGAGTATAATTTAGCTGTAGGTGTTTTTGTTACTAAAACAGCGGTTGCTACAGGCGCTGTACTTGAAGCTACTGAAGTATCACTTTCTGATTGAGCTTGTTCACCGGTTCTACTTAGAGCAGAAAAATAAGCTGCTAAATTATCCATGTCTTGTGAAGAAAGCCCCATTGCCATTGGTGCCATAATAGGATCAACACGTTCACCAGATTTAAAGGCGGCTAATTGCTTCACTAAATAAGCATCTTGTTGACCGGCAAGGTTCGGATAAGCTTCGCTAGCACTGATACCATTAGCACCATGACAAGCAGCACAAACGGCAGCTTTTGCTTTGCCTGCCTCTGCATCACCTGCTGCGACTGCACCATTAATTACGCTTAAACCGAATAATAATGTAATAACTATTTTTGTCATGAAATGCTCTCTGCTGTTAAGTCTTCTCTTATAAGTTAACTGAGCAACAGCAACTTATTTAAAGTGTGAATTAAAATTCAAAATTTTATTGATTATAGATCATTTTTAACTGATCTTATTCTCTCAATGTCATTTTTTTTCGTATATTTTACACTAATCTATGGTGCGTGTAATAGCTAGATAGAAAAAATCATTAAAAATGATAAGAAAAAAGTTATAATAGTTATATATTTTACAATAGAGATTATCACTTTGTCCTCTTCGAACATACATTTAACTAAAGCAACTTTTGTGCTTAGCGCACCAGATATTAGAAGATTACCTGAAGATTCTGGTATAGAAGTCGCTTTTGCTGGCCGTTCTAACGCAGGTAAATCAAGTGCTTTGAATACATTAACTAATCAAAAAGGTTTAGCTAGAATAAGTAAAACTCCCGGTAGAACACAGCTTATTAATGTTTTTGAGGTAGCAGAAAATAAACGATTAGTTGATTTACCAGGTTATGGCTTTGCTAAAGTTCCTCTCGAAATGAAGAAAAAATGGCAAAAAGCTTTAGGTGAGTATCTAGAAAAAAGAGAAAGTTTAAAAGGTTTAGTGGTTTTAATGGATATCAGGCACCCGTTAAAAGATCTTGATATGGATTTGATAGAGTGGGCGGCCGACAGTGATTTACCCGTTCTAGCTTTATTAACAAAGTGCGATAAATTATCTCAAGGTAAGCGTAGTGCAGAAGTTTTAAAAGTAACAAAATCACTCGCTAATTTAAATGCAAATATACGTG
>CAWVWK010000052.1:0-15581 GCA_963933725.1 uncultured Colwellia sp. | reverse complement strand
ATGTTAAGAGCTGTTGCCGCGACAGGATTCAGAGCACCCAGTGTTAGTGAGCTTTTTGGCGGTAACTCTGGTTCTTTCGACTATTTGGAAGACCCTTGGGGTAACGAAGAAGACCCTCAAATTTTGGTGAACTACACAGGTGATGAAAACTTGAAGCCTGAGGAAAGTGAATCTTTCACCGTGGGTGCTGTTTGGGAAGTAACGGATGGCTTATCAACAACTGTCGATTACTGGCAATTTGATATTACCAATGCCATTAGCCGTGTAAATGTTCAAACCGAGATGAACAATTGTTTTGCAGGTATTCAAGCTTCATGTGACGTGATAAACATTACCCAAGGTGGTGATTTATCAAATATGACGTCCACCTTAACGAATATTGGTAGCCAAAATACATCTGGGGTTGATTGGAATATTAACTATACCCATGACCACTTTAAAGTGGCACTAGATACCACTTACCTTATTGAGTTTGAAGAAGATGGTGTTAACTACGAGGGTACTATTGATGGTAATATGGGCGGCTATTCTCAGTTAAAGTCTGTATTATCTGTCTCAAGTGATATCACTGAAGATCTAAGCATTCTTTATACTGCGCAATACATTCAAGGTATGGACGGTAATGCATGGGGCGATGAATACTCAACAGATAGTGTGGTGTATCATAATCTTTCAAGCTCATACTTTATCAACGACGACTGGCAGGTTACAGGTGGAATCAAGAACTTACTTGATACTGAGCCAGAGTATGTTCCAGATGGTAATGATATGAATACCGTGCCAAATATTTATGATGTTGTCGGTCGTACTTTCTTTATTAGTACAACCTATAAGTTTTAATTAAACTCAGTGTTCATGCCTAGGGGCTTTTGATCTTTCAGCTTATAGCTCTGCTGCCCTTGAAAAAGATATTAATCGAGGCACTTAATATAATGTTTGGTTGTTCCAAATGCACTTTAAACAACAAAGCGTAACGCTTTTAAAGGCAAGCCGAGCGGCTATGGCTAAAATGAAAGATCAACAGACCCTAGCTAATTATTTAGTTAAGACCATCTAGAAATTGGCATCATTATAACGGCAGATAACTCTGCCGTTTTTTTGTTAGGAGGTTTTTATATAACGCTTTTTAAAACATAAACTCCTTTAGTCTTTAACGGCAAAATATTATAGTATTCTCAACAATATCCGTTTATTTACTCCGTTATATAGGTTACTCATGAAAATAACAAATATTAGCTTGTCACTTTTGTCAGCTCTTTTGCTAACAGCTTGTGGTAGCGATTCAAGCCAACAAGAAACAAAACAAAGTGCTCAGAAAGAGCAACAAATAAAAACCAATTCGTTAGCTGCAGTTCAAGCAAGTTACGACAGCATTAATACCGAACAGCTTATCAAGCACACAAAAGTTCTATCATCTGATGAATTTGGTGGTAGAGCACCCTCTACACAAGGTGAAAAATTAACGCTTAACTACCTCACTGAACAATTTAAAGCGTTAGGCTTTGAACCTGGTAACGGCGATAGTTTCTTGCAAGAAGTACCCCTTGTTTCAATTGAAGCTTCTAGCGACATGGCTTTAACTATTGCAGGTAAAGATTATAAATACGGCACTGATATGGTTATGGGTAGTGGCAGAATCAGTGAGTTAGAATCTCTTAAAAACTCAGAGCTAGTCTTTGTAGGTTACGGTGTTAATGCCCCAGAATATAACTGGAATGACTATGAAAACCTTGATGTTAAAGGTAAAACGGTTGTGATTCTAGTTAACGATCCTGGCTTTGCTACACAAAACCCAGATTTATTTACGGGTAATGCCATGACTTACTATGGTCGCTGGACATACAAGTATGAAGAAGCAAGCCGTCAAGGCGCTGAAGGAGCAATCATCATTCATGAAACAGCATCAGCGTCTTATGGCTGGTCTGTTGTTAAAAACTCATGGACTGGGCCACAATTTAGTTTTCAACGCGATGACTTAAATAAAGATCGTGTAGCTGTTGAAGGTTGGATAAATAGTGATGTGGCTAAAGCGTTATTTAGCCAAGCTGGTCTTGATTTTGACGATATGAAGAAACAAGCTGCAAAAGGTGGCTTTCATGCTGATATGGGCGACTTAGATGCGTCTATTACGGTAAAAAATACAATTAAAAAGTCTATTTCAAATAACTTTATTGCAACTTTACCGGGCAAGAAGCAAGCTGATGAACACATCATCTATACAGCTCACTGGGATCATTTAGGTACTGACTTATCTAAAGATGGTGACCAAATTTATAATGGCGCTCGTGATAACGCAACCGGTACTGGTGCGTTAATTGAAGTGGCTGAAGCTTTTGCAAAACTACCTTACAGACCTGATCGATCTATTACCTTCTTAGCTGTTACAGCCGAAGAGCAAGGCTTACTTGGCTCTAAGTTTTATGCGACAAACCCTGTTATTCCTGCTGCTAAAACCGTTGCTAATATCAATATGGATGCTTTAAACGTAAACGGAAAAAGTAAAGACGTGGCAGTATATGGCTTAGGTCAATCTGAACTTGATGATTTACTGACCATAGCAGCAGCTAAGCAAGATCGTATTATTTCTGGAGACCCAAGTCCTGCAGCAGGCATCTACTATCGCTCAGATCACTTCTCTTTTGCTAACATCGGTATTCCGGCTTTATACGCAAAAGGTGGCGCTAAACCAGCAGACCCAGAAACTTCTGCACTGCGCGCTAAATTAAACCCTATACTGAGCAAGTGTTATCACGGCTTATGTGATGAATACAGTGAAGAATGGGATTTAAGCGGTGCAGTACAAGACATGCAATTATTTTTTGAGGTAGGTGTTGAGTTATCTGCATCAGGTGTTTGGCCTCAATGGAGTAAAACCTCTGAGTTTAAGCGCTAAACGAGCTTAAAGTTAAAGCCGTAACCTAACCTTAGTTTACGGCTTACAAGCTTAGCTGTATTTAATGCTAGCTCCTACCTCTATCCCATCTTACTACCGGCGGCTAATATAAAAGTGTTACATCATTGAATGTGAATTGATCTTACCCCATGCTTCCCTTTCATCATTAAAGGCTAAGAAAGCCTTATAAAGCTCCTCGTATTGAGTGAATAGACTAGACAGCTGTGGAAATTTAACTCAGTTAACGAAACTTAAAGCTTAAGCTAGACAAACCACAGAGTCGTTAAATACATTGCACACGAAACATCTAACATAATGGCTATTGCGCCTGCTACATAAGCCATAAAACTGACTGGATCCGTAATAATCGCTTTAGTATTCAGATAACAACCCTTCAATGATTTCAACCTCACGGTGAGCAAGGTTGTTTAACATGATCTTTACCATAACGAATCCAAATATAATTAACTGTTAAACAATGTTTTATTCTTTTTTAGGTGGGCCTTTAGGTTTATAAGCACTGCGCATGAGACAGATTACAAATAAACAAAAATATTAAGTCATAATTACCTTTGTAAGGTTTAAAATTAACCTACCGTCGCTGTGCTTAATGGTTATCGTTTTTTGTAGGTATACGAGATCCTAAATTTTAGGCAAAAAAAACCCGGTAAAAACCGGGCTTTTGTCTGAAGCTAAAATTAATTACTTAATTTTAGCTTCTTTATAGATTACGTGCTTGCGAACTTTTGGATCAAATTTTTTGATTTCCATCTTTTCTGGCATAGTCTTTTTATTTTTATCCGTAGTATAAAAATGACCTGTACCTGCACTAGAAACTAAACGAATTTTATCGCGCATAATAATTCCTTACTTAATAAAGTTTAACTTAACGTTAAACTTTTTCGCCACGGGCACGGATGTCAGCTAATACTGAATCAATACCTTTTTTATCGATAATACGCATTCCTTTCGGAGTTAAACGTAATTTAACGAAACGATTTTCACTCTCTACCCAAAAACGGTGAGATTGAAGGTTAGGTAAAAAACGACGACGAGTCGCGTTTCTTGCGTGAGAACGGTTGTTCCCTACGACTGGCTTCTTGCCTGTTACTTGGCAAACTTTAGACATTTGAGTCACTCCAAAATTAATTTCAGCTCGAGCTATATTTTCCCCAAGACCGTCGCCTCAGGATCCTGAAAAAGGTGGCATATTATAGAGAAACTGATTTACGAAAGCTAGTCTTAATAGAGAAAAAATAGACAATTATAACAAAAGCCTTTTATTCAATAACTTAACCGTGCAACTGTTTATTAATTAGTGAGGTTTTGAGCAAATTAACTGCATGATGGGGTGATGTTTGAGGTAAGTAAGTATAAATTAATTTTTTACTTGAGGCTTATGTTCGTTTATAAATTTTTGTAACAGGTCTGCTTGCTCTGAAGTTGTCGTTGCTCTAATTAAAATTCTTATTATATGAGATTTAGCAAGCTTTGTTTCACCTGATAGCTTTTGTAATTGCTCAATGACTTCTTCACTAAGTGTGAAGGTAGAACGCCTGAAGGGAGGGGATTGGTTTTTATTTCCTTTATCTTTATCTTCAATATTTTTTTCTTTGGCACGTTTTAATTGCATTTGCTCGAGTGTATCAGCCTTATGACTAACCACTTTTGGCTTGCCTTTCGCGTAGTTTGTTGCATCTGCAATAAACTCCTCAACCGTAAAGTCTTTTTGCTTAACTTTCTTTTGATTACCTTTTTTTAAATCACTCAAACTCATGTGAATTATCCGGTTGCATCGATAAAAGCTCTTCCGCAATGGCGATCATTTCTTGTGCAGCTTTACCGTCTGGCTCAATTTCAATAACAGAAGAACCCTGCTCTTCACTGTCGTCATATATATTTCTGTTAAAGGTTACGTTGTCTAAAACATTAATACCATATGAAGCACAAACTTCTTTCGCTTCTAATATTCTGCCTACTTGGTTAGGTAAAGACGGGCATTGCGTAATAACAAAAGAAGCAAGAAGTTTCGGATTCACCATCTTACATGTACTCAACATATCTTCCATATGTGGTACCGTTTTTAAGTCCCTTCGTTTCGGTCTTAAGGGGATAATAACATGATCAGCAACAGACATAGCGGCACGTAATGCTAGGTTATCTTGCCCACCACAATCAATAACAACATAGTCATAATGTTGGGCCAAACTCAGTAAATCGTTGCGAATTTTTCCGTAGAGTTGAATGCAATTGATAGCCGGTAAAGAGGGATCGTTATTTCTTACCTGAATCCAGTCTGACGTAGTCCGCTGAGGATCGCAGTCTACCATCAAAACAATTGCTTTTTTATTACGAGCAAAATGTACCGCAAGGTTTTGTGCTAAACAACTTTTACCACTGCCACCCTTCTCGCCACCAACTAATATCATCATTACCGTGCTTCCTTATTAACAATTCCTCTGCGTATAGCTCACAAATAAAGTTATACGCAGGGTAACCTATACAACTTAAATTAATTACTTATCAAGTTGGATAGCAATTTCATACCAGCCATTGTGTTGCTTTAAACACCGTAGCACCTTGCCAGTTAGTTTTTGGCTATTTACCTCAGCAGCTCTAAATACAATAGTTACAAACGCCCCTGCTTCAATCTCTGCGTCGCAATTAACTTTCAAGCCACCTCGAGAAAAATCAATACAAGCTATTCTTCTGTTCACCAACTCACCAGGTGATTTTTCCCAGGAAATATCGATAATCTCATTTTCCATTTCTATGCGAAATGCTTGACGGCGCTCTTGTTCTTCGCTTTCCTCTTCTGACATTCGGTACTCCTTAAACACCTTAATAGTATTAAAAATAAGCACAATTCTTATTTTTATCAAATTTTGACAATTAAATTTCGCCATGTTCAGCAAATGAATAACATTTGTGTCCCGCAACAATAATATGATCCAATGTGCGTACATCAATAAGCTGTAGTGCTTTAACCAATTTATGCGTTATTTTTTTGTCTGCATTACTTGCCTGAGCTAGTCCAGATGGATGGTTATGACTTAAAATGACGGCTGCAGCATTATGTTTAATCGCCTGCTCAACAACAATACGAGGATACACACTGGCGCTGTCTATAGTGCCTAAAAACAGTCTTTCAAACTTGAGAACTTTATGTTGATTATCCAAAAACAAAACAGCAAATACTTCTCTTGTTTCATAACGAAGCTCACTCATTAAGTAATTTTGTGTCAATTGAGAAGAAGTTAGTTCGACGCCTTGCTGGTTTAATTGTTCTGCTAAATACCTTTTCCCCATTTCAAGGCATGCTTGAAGCTGCGCATATTTTGCCACCCCTAAGCCATGTTGTTGACAAAATTCACGCTGATTTGCTTGGTAGATACTCCCTATAGTGCCGAAACTATTTAATAACTGTCGTGCTAATTCAATTGCGCTATATCCTTTTACACCCGTTCTTAAAAATATAGCCAACAACTCTGCATCACTTAAACATTGTGCGCCTAAATTTAAAAGTTTTTCACGTGGCCTCTCGTTAATAGGCCAGTTTTTCATACTCGTCTCTTTTATCATTGCTGCTTCCTTGCATATTATCGGTAAATTTTGACAAAATCATTTCATTTTAAGTGGACTATTCTCAGGTTTAAATTTTAAATAAAAACAAAAAATGTTATCTTATAATTAACAGAATCATTTTAAGATTAGCATCATATGCAAATTTTACAGGACAAAAATATCGTTCTAGGTATTAGTGGTGGCATTGCTGCTTATAAAACGCCTGAACTCGTTCGTCGTTTAAAAGATAATGGCGCGAATGTACGTGTTGTTATGACCAACGCTGCAAAGGCCTTTATAACGCCATTAACATTGCAAGCCGTTTCTGGTAATCAAGTATCAGATAGCTTACTTGATGAACATGCAGAGTTAGGGATGGGACATATTGAATTAGCGAAATGGGCTGATTTAATCCTTATTGCCCCCGCAACTGCTGATGTTATTGCTCGTATTACCGCGGGTATGGCGAACGATTTATTAACAACTTTATGTCTTGCTACATCTGCACCTATCGCTATTGCACCAGCGATGAATCAGCAAATGTGGCATGCCAGTATCACCCAAGAAAACATTGCAAGACTTCAACAGCGCGATATCTCTATTTGGGGCCCAGGCATTGGTGAACAAGCTTGTGGCGATATGGGTTATGGCAGAATGTTAGAAGCCGATGAGCTCGCTACATTAGCTATCGATTCTTTTTGTGATAAATATTTAGCAGGGCAACATTGGTTGATTACTGCCGGACCCACCCGTGAAGCAATAGATCCTGTGCGTTACATCTCGAATCACAGCTCAGGAAAAATGGGCTACGCAGTCGCTCGTGCTGCGCTAAGAGCAGGAGCAAATGTTACACTCATTTCTGGTCCTGTTGCAATCAATCCGCCTTTAGGTGCAACAGTTATTGCAGTAAATAGTGCAGAGCAAATGCATGAACAAGCTATAAAACATGCTGAAAGCCACAATGTATTTATTGCTTGTGCTGCTGTTGCGGATTATCGTATTGATAAAGTGGCTGAACAAAAAATTAAAAAATCGAGCGAAATATTACAACTTAATTTAACCAAAAATAAAGACATTATTGCTGATGTCGCAAATTTAAATAAAAAACCTTTTATTGTTGGTTTTGCCGCTGAAACTGAAAATGTTGAAGCTTACGCTCGAGGTAAGTTGGTTCGAAAGAATCTCGATTTAATTGCAGCTAATAATGTTGCCATTGAAGGGCAAGGCTTTAATGGTGATAACAACGCATTAACTTTATTCAGTGCCATCGATAAAATAGATATTGAGCTAGCGAGCAAAAGCTTAGTGGCTGAAAAGTTGATTGCCTTAGTTAATCAATATTACCAAGCAAAAATAAGTTAAACGCAACTTCTAATAAATAGTAAATTTAAAATAAATACAATAAGAACAACAATACTAAGCTGGAAGCAATATGACAACAAGTAATAAAAAAGTGGCAAAGCCCAACAGAAAACATCAAATATTAGAATGTTTAGCATTAATGTTAGAAGGTAGCCCTGGTGAGCGAATTACTACGGCTAAACTTGCCGCAAAGGTTGGTTTTTCTGAAGCGGCGCTATACCGTCACTTCCCTTCTAAAGCACGTATGTATGAAGGGTTAATTGATTTTATAGAAGAATCTATTTTTTCACGTATTAATCTTATTTTGGCTGATCACAAAGAAACCTTAGTACGTTGTCATCATATTTTGCATGTATTGTTGATTTTCTCAGAAAGAAACCCTGGCATGTGTAGAATTTTATCTGGCGATGCATTAATGGGTGAAAATGAACGTTTACACGCACGTGTTAACCAGTTATTTGATAAAATTGAATCACAATTTAAGCAGGTACTTCGTGAAAGAAAATTACGCGAAGGAAAAACCTTTAGCATTAGCGAACAAGCGCTCGCGAATATTTTAGTTGCCTTTATAGAGGGTAAAATAAATCAGTACGTGCGCTCTGAATTTACTAAAAAACCAAGCAGTGATTTCAAAGAGCAATGGCAATTTATCATGTCAGATAAATAATTCATCTCTATAGAGAACTGCTTTTGTAAAATAGCTTTACCAATACGGTTGCCTTTTATATCTTTTTTGTTTTTTGACAAAAATAGAGCATAAAAGTCAGCCGTTTTAAATACAATGAATATGACGGAACCTCACATGAGCACTATATCTCACCTAGAGCCCAAATCACTTTGGGCACTTTTTGACAAAATTTGTAGCATTCCACGCCCTTCTAAGCACGAGCAAAAAATATCTGCATGGATTCAATCCTGGGCAAAAGCATTAAACTTAGGCATAAAAGAAGATGCTGTCGGCAATTTAATCCTTTCTAAACCAGCAACAGCGGGTATGGAAAATCGCAAAGGGATTATTTTGCAAGCACACATGGATATGGTACCTCAAAAGAATAATGATACGGTACATGACTTTTTAACCGACCCAATTCTTCCTTACATCACAGAGTGTAATAAATGGGTTAGTGCTAAAGGAACAACCCTCGGCGCTGACAACGGTGTAGGCTTAGCTTCTGCTTTAGCTATTCTTGCTAGTTCAGATATCAGCCATGGCCCATTAGAAGTACTTATAACCATTGACGAAGAAGCAGGCATGACAGGCGCATTTGGTCTGCAACCTGGCTGGTTAGAAGGTGATATTCTAATCAATACCGACTCTGAACAAGAAGGAGAGGTTTATATGGGCTGTGCGGGAGGCATCGATGGATCTGCTAGTTTTGACCTAGCCTTTGAAGGTGTACCTGAAAATTGCCAAGCATTTAACCTATCAATTTCCGGTTTAAAAGGCGGCCATTCGGGTGTTGATATTCATACCGGTCGTGCAAATGCTAACTTACTCCTTGTTCGCTTTTTATTAGACGCAAGTATCGATTTCAACATCAGGTTAACCGAATTAAATGGTGGAAGCCTTCGTAATGCCATACCAAGAGAGGCTAATGCCAGTTTTGTTATTGAACAATCTAAAATAGCAGATTTAAAAGACTCACTTGCTAAATACCTTACAACGATACAAACAAACCTTGGCAGCATCGAAACTGATATTGATATGCTGCTGATTTCTCCTGAAGACTTTGAACGATGCTGGACAAGTGATTGTCAAAATACTATTTTACGCGCCTTAAACGCATGCCCTAACGGTGTACTGCGTATGAGTGATGACATAGAGGGTATTGTTGAAACGTCGCTTAATTTGGGTGTGATGCGCTGTAAAGGGTCTAAATTCTTTGCCATGACGCTTATTAGAAGTTTACATGATGATGGCCGAAGTTTAGCTCAACGCACGGTGCAATCTGTTTTCGAACTAGCACAAGCGCAAATAACTTTTTCTGGCGCTTATCCTGGTTGGAAACCAAATACAGACTCTGTCATTATGCATATCGTAAAGGATACTTATCAGGATTTATTTAATAAAGTGCCTGAAGTAATGGTAATTCATGCTGGTTTAGAGTGTGGTTTATTTAAAACCGCTTACCCGCACTGGGATATGGTGTCTATAGGGCCAACAATTAAATTCCCTCATTCTCCCGATGAAAAAATTGAAATTGCTTCCGTTGCTCAATATTGGCAATTATTAGTCGCGGTTTTAGGAAATGCTCCTTTAAGAGCATAAGAGTAAACTACTATGTTCAAAAAGGCTTGTTAGTTCCCTAACAAGCCTTTTTTTATTTTTATTTTTATTTTTTATAATGGTAAATTAAGCACTTAATTTGTTTTCAGTGTTTTGCATTCTCTCAAATTGACTTATCATTAGCTCAGTTTTCTGTAATTCTGAATTCAGCCATTTCTCTGCTTCTTGCCAACCTAACTCTAAGCCGGAAAAGTTTTTTATATTCCAATTATCTACTCTTCGAAGGGCTTGAATGCTTTTTGAATCGTTCAACGCTTCTTCAGAGTAATTTACCACGGCAAATGCCGCTAGGTTCTCATAAGACCCCATACAGAGCTTAACTTCAAAACTAAAACGATGAAAATACACTTTATTCATTAAAACACCGAACGGTTCTTGTGGGAAAAGTTTGGCGATTAACTCATCAAGTTCATCCAACATTTCTAAAGAGACTTCAACATTTTTGTTGATAACTATCTCAACTATATTCGATGCTATAAGATTCAAGGTAGCAAAGCTTAATTGGTATTTCATATATAACCCTTAAAAATTTGAAAACAGATTTGAGAAAGAATTCATAAAACAACGTTATAATTTCGAATACAATAGCACTATTTAGAACAAAATATAAACAATTTATTTGTATCAGATTGTCACCAGGCCAATAAAAACAAGACCTCAACAGCTTGTGAACAACTTATTAACATATTATTAACAGCCTGTTTTTTAATATAAAAAAAAATAAAGCTAATAAAAATAAGGAATGCAATACATACTTCGTTATATTTACAATAATTATTAAATATTTATAAAAAAAAACTTATACACCACCTAAAAAATGATCAAAAAGCTCAATTGTCACTTTTTCTCCGGCAGCTACAGATCCAGAAATGGCAGGCAGGATAATAAAGCAATTTGCCAAAGCTAAACTCGATAAAATACCTGATCCTTGTGAACCTGTAGATTGCACACAAGGCTCGCCTTTATCGTTTAGCGTGAAAAAACCTCTTTGAAAGTCCATTCTACCAGGTGATTTTTTCAAATTACCTAAAAGCTTAGCTGGCATTTTTATTCTTTGTAATGGCTTTGCATTTTGCATTTTTGCTAAGGCAATTAAAACAAGTTGATGGAAAGTGACTAAAGCTGAAACCGGGTTTCCAGGTAGACCAAAAAAGACACTATGGGGTAATTGCCCAAAAGCAAAAGGCTTACCTGGCTTCATCGCTATCTGCCAAAATGAAATTTCTCCCAATTCTTCTAACACACCTTTAGTATAATCTGCATCTCCAACCGATACGCCACCAGAGGAAATAACCGCATCAGCCTGCATGTCAGCTAAAGTAAAAGCTTCTTTAATAGCATTAAAATCATCTTTAATAATGCCAAAATTAATGACCTCGACATGCAACTTGGCAAGCAATGATGATAAAACAAAACTGTTCGTTTCATAAATATCTCCACTGCGCAGGTTTTGTCCTGGGAGTTTTAGCTCATCTCCCGTAGCGATAAGTGCTACTCTCAGTTTTCTATATACAGATACGTTCTCGATGCCTAGCGAAGCTAAACTCCCCATATCGATAGCTGTAATTCGCTGCCCTTGTTTAAGTATCGTTTGCCCTTGCTTTATATCTTCGCCTTTTTTACGCACATGAGCAGAACGCTTTTTTTCTTGTGAAAAGCAAATTTGAACGTTATCACTATTGTTATTTGACGGCAAAGTCTGCGTATTTTCTTGCATTTCGACAGTGTCACAATCATCTGGCATTTTAGCGCCTGTCATAATGCGAATACACTCCCCTTCCCTGCATTGCCCAGTAAAAGGTTCACCGGCCATCGACTTACCAACCAAAGTAAGTGTTTTATTTAAGATCAAACTCTGATGAGCAAAAGCATACCCGTCCATTGCCGAATTATCATGACCTGGAACATCTATAGGACTTATTACATCAGAAGCGATAACATAATTTAATGCTTCTTGAATGGGTACTGATAACGTTTCAGTAACGGGAGATACACCAGATAACAATTTATCAAGTGCTTCTTCAAAGGGCATTAAACCAGGAACCGAACAACAATCAGACATAAAGCCTCTCTTTTGCAAACTATTTAATGAAACTGGTATTAACACTTTTTATTCAACAGTGCTCTATTAAATTTTAAACTAAAATCATTAGACTAAAAAACTTTAACCGATTAAATCCCTTAAAAAACACTCACCCTAATGACATGTAATTAAAGGATAACGACTATTATCTATTATATACTGTTAACTTGGTTAAAACTTACTCTGCATTACATTTTTGAGTATTAATGCTATTATTAACTAAAGTGTCATTAAAAATAAATAAGTGGCACCGCCTTATTTTAGTAAGATTGGCTCGTTGCTACAAAATTATAGAAGGTTTTTAATATGATAATTTTGATCAACATCAATGCTTATTAATTAAAATTCAATAATATAAAACTTGATTTACTGTAAGCCATTATGGCTTATTTTTTAAAACACCGAGCCTTTATAGCTACAACGTGAAGTATTTTTCATTTTCGTCATGCTATAAAGAGCCGTAATCTTAAAGCTTTAACAAGCATTTGATTACCAGGGTTAGCAAGGAAACGCGCTAGCCTCCCGATATTGGAAAGGTGATATGTTAACAGACAACTTCGGTAGGAAGTTTTACTACCTACGCTTATCTATTACTGACGTTTGTAATTTCAGTTGTAATTACTGTTTGCCTGACGGCTACCAGTGTGACCAACCTAGAGATTTTATGTCACTAAGCGAAATTAAACGCTTAACTGCTGCCTTTGCTGGTTTAGGCACTCAAAAAATCCGTATTACAGGTGGTGAACCTGCATTACGCAAAGATCTTCCTGATATTATTGCCGCATGTAAGCAAACTCAAGGTATTGAGAAAGTTGCTATTACGAGTAATGGTTTTAAATTACCGCAACATCTACCGCAGTGGTTAGATGCAGGTATTGATGCGATCAATATAAGCATTGATAGCCTTGACCCTCGAAAATTTCTAGCTATTACCGGTCACGATAAGCTAAAAACCATCTTGAAAGGGATTGATATGGCCATTGCCGATGGCAGACCTACTGTTAAAGTTAATACGGTACTTATGCGAGAATATAGTGGCAGAGATATTCAGAGTTACTTAGATTGGTTAAAAGATACTCCTGTAACGCTGCGTTTTATCGAATTAATGCAAACTGGCGATAACCAAAAGTTCTTTGATGCACAACATGTTCAGGGCTCTCGAATTAAACAAAACCTTATTTTAGAGGGTTGGTTACCTGTTATTCAAAATAAAACAGCGGGGCCTGCACAAGAGTTCTATCACCCTGACTACAAAGGACGTATAGGCATGATCATGCCTTACTCAAAGGATTTTTGTAGTAGCTGCAATCGGTTACGTGTGAGTGCCGCCGCTAATTTACATCTTTGTTTATTTGGTGATAAAGGCTTACCGCTAAGAGACCTATTACAAAATGATGATATTGAACCTGTTCAAGAAAGAATTATTGCGTTACTAGAAGATAAAAAATCAACGCATTTTCTTCATGACAAATTAACCGGTGGTACAAAGCATTTTGCGATGTTAGGGGGCTAGAATGAAAGCTACCAAACATCAAGTAGAATGTCTCGGTGTTGTTTTAGCGGGTGGGTTGTCTTCTCGAATGGGAGAAAATAAGGCCATGTTGCGCCGCAATAATACCAGTATGCTAAGTTTTTCTAAAAACTTATTACTGCAATGTGGTGTAGATCAAATTGTCGTGAGCGGTGGACTCTCTCTCTCACAAGAAAATAATTTGGGTCTTAATGCTGAAATTATGCCTGATAAAATAGAACATGCTGGGCCTGTCGGTGGTATCTATAGCGTTTTGCAGCAGTGCAATCCTAAAGCGCTGCTGATATTACCCGTTGACTTACCTTTAATGACAGCAGATGCACTTAATAAGTTAAAAACTACAGGTGAATTAAGCCAAAAAGCAAGTTACTTTGACGATCATCATATTCCACTTTATTTGCCTAATAATGCTTTTTTAGGCATGTTTTTAAGCAAAGCTTTTACAACATTAACGGAAAACATGGGTGACTCTTCACAAAAAAATGCTCCGTCGATAAAAAAAATGTTACTGCAAGTGCCACACCTCTCGATAAAAAGCCCTCAAGTGAAAACACTTTTTAACAGTAACACGCCAACACAATGGCAAGAAGCACAAAGATTATTTAACCTGAATTCTGTTTAAGATATAGCTTAACTTATTGAAATTTTATAATGTAGATAAGTAAGCCTAGCTCAGGTTATTTAGTTAATTGATTCAAAGATAAGAAAAAAGGATAAATAAATGACTGCACATGGTGGTAAAAAATTCACTCCCTTGAATATAGCCGTGCTAACGGTTTCCGATACGCGTACACTAGAAAATGATAGCTCTGGACAAGCATTAGTTGACCGCCTAACAGAAGCGGGTCATCACTTAGCCGATAGAAATATCGTCATTGATGATGTTTACCAATTACGCTCTCAGGTTTCTCAGTGGATTGCCAATAACGATATACATGTAATTATCTCAACAGGTGGCACCGGTTTTACCCAAAGAGACAATACCCCTGAAGCTTTACAGGTTTTATTTGATAAAGATATAGAAGGGTTTGGTGAGGTTTTCCGTCATGTTTCATTCGGTGAAATTGGCACTTCTACTATTCAATCAAGAGCTTTTGGTGGAATCGCGAATCAAACGGTTGTGTTATGTGTTCCTGGTTCTACTAATGCGTGCAAAACCGCTTGGGACAAGGTGATTAAAGAACAGTTAGATGCTAGCCATAGACCTTGTAACTTTGTGCCTCATTTAAATATTACTGCAGAGCAATGCAAGAGTAGAGGCTAATGAGCGATATATCCACGCAAGAAACAACCGTCAATAAAAAAAACCTTGAATTAAGCCATTTGAATCAACAGGGCGAGGCCAACATGGTCGACGTTACTGAAAAAGCGATGACATCACGCACCGCAACGGCTCAAGGCTATATTAAAATGAACGCCGCAACATACGAATTAATAACAACAGGCAAGCACAAAAAAGGCGATGTTTTTGCAGTCGCACGTATTGCAGGCATTCAAGCAGCAAAAAAATGTAGCGATCTTATTCCACTTTGCCATCCTTTGATGTTAAGTAAAGTGCAAGTTGATTTCACTTTAGACAACAATAACCAACAAGTCAGGGTCACCAGCTTATGTAGGTTAACTGGTCAAACGGGGGTTGAAATGGAAGCTTTAACGGCTGTTTCTGTAGCGTGTTTAACTCTTTTTGATATGTGTAAAGCGGCTGATCCTGCAATGGAAATTCATGGTATTAGAGTACTAACCAAAGAAGGCGGTAAGTCAGGGCATTGGAATGCTTCGTAAGCTCGATGCCTAACCGCAGTATTAATTTAGAGCACCTGTAGGTGAGACTTCAGTCTTACAAACGAAGTGCAAAGAGACT
>CAWVWK010000051.1:0-15582 GCA_963933725.1 uncultured Colwellia sp. | reverse complement strand
ACTAACAAACGCTTCTTCTACTGACTCATAAAGATGACCTACACCTGTTCCGTGTAGAGCTGAGATAAAGTGAATTTTAGCAAAGTCGATAAAGCCTAAACGTCTATCGAGCTCTGTTTTTACTCGATCTCTTGCATGTTCTTCTAAACCATCCCATTTATTAACCGCTAAGACCAACGACCGACCTGCTTCAAGAATAAAACCAAGTAAGCTTAAGTCTTGATCGCTAATCCCTTCTCTTGCATCAATAAGTAATAAACATACATTGGCATCTTCAATAGCGCGAAGTGTTTTAATCACTGAGAACTTCTCCACTGCTTCTGTAATATTTTTACGACGTCGAATTCCAGCGGTATCGATAAGCGTGTATGAACGGCCATTGTGCTCCATTGGAATGTATACACTGTCACGTGTTGTACCTGGTGCATCGTAAACAACGACACGGTCTTCACCTAATATACGATTAGTAAGCGTTGACTTACCTACGTTAGGCTTACCGATAATGGCTAATTTTATCGTGTCATTTTCATTAGGCGCATCTTCAATTTGTTTCGATAGCTCTTCTTCAGATAACTCATAGTCACCGTCGAATTCGCCTTCACCCTCTTGGTTAACTTTAGGGCTTGCTAACGCTTCAATATGAGGTGTTAAGGCAATTGTTAATAACTGAGTAACACCACGCCCGTGAGCTGCTGCAATTTGGTGCACTTGCTCGCCTAACCCTAACGAGTAAAACTCAGCAACAGCTGAATCACCGTCAATGCCATCGATTTTATTTGCGACAACAAAGATTTTTTTATCTTGTCTGCGTAAATGCTCTGCAATTCCGTGGTCGGCAGCAGTTAAGCCATCACGTGCATCCACAATAAATAATACCGCATCAGCTTCATCAATCGCCATCAGCGATTGCTCTGCCATTTTAAGATCAATACCTTCTTCATCGCCATTAATACCACCAGTATCAATAACAATAAATGGGTGCTCTTCTACTTCTGCTTGACCATACTGACGGTCACGCGTCAAGCCTGGGTAGTCGGCAACAAGTGCATCTCGACTACGAGTTAAGCGATTAAATAACGTTGATTTACCAACATTTGGACGACCCACAAGGGCGACGACTGGAAGCATGAAAACCTCAAATAAAAATAGATAATACCAAGTCTGTTAATTTTTTCATTGGTATAATATCGTTAATTAGTATATTAAATAAACACTTAAAAACTAACTAAAACACCCAAGCGACTTATACCTGTTTGTTAAAGATAGTTTATATAATCAATAATGCGAGAAACTGACTAATTGCAATTAACGCAACACCAAGTAAGCATCGATAAAATAGATAACGGCTTCTACGTTCAAACGTAAAAGCCGTTAGTTTTAAAATTCAATTAATAGGACTATTTAGTAGACCTATAAATATGAGTTAATTAGTTAGACGCTTTAATTATCTTCGGTGTTTCAATTGCTTGAAGATCACCATCTACAGATTGAGTGTAAAGCATGTTGCCTGAAACTGAAGGAGTAGTGTCTATACCACTACTGTCTACTTCATGACGCGCAACAATATCACCTGACTCCATATCTAACCAGTGCAAGTAACCTTCAAAGTCACCGACGACAACATACCTATCTAAAACGGCAGGACCGGTTACACTACGATTGGTTAAAGAAAGATTGCTCCACCTTTCGATACCGTTATTGCGATTAAGTGCATAAACATGACCTCGAATATTGGTTAAGTATATATCATTTCGGTAAATCGCTATTTCTCTATAAGATGAATATTGACGTTTCCAAATAATACGACCACTTTTTAATTCTATTGAGGCTAAATTACCGCGTGATGAAATAGCATATACTTTATCGCCAAAAATTACAGGTGCTGTATCTACATCAACAACACGTTCTAATTCTGTTGAACCTGTAGCTTCACCGATTTCAGTTTCCCAGCCTTGTTGACCTTTTTGCAATAAATAAACACTAACAGAGCCTTTACCTGTGCCAATTAATACACCACCAGAGGCAATAACAGGCTGACTTATACCACGTAAAGTAAGCGGCGGAACATCTTGTTCTATTTTCCAGATCACCTCTCCCGTTTCACCATTAAAGGCTTGCATGATACCTGAAACAGTATTTACAACAACGATACCAGAGTTAACCGCAGGTGCATTGATAACCTCGCCTTTGATATCTGCTTCCCAAGATAATTCGCCTGTCGCAGCATCTAAGGCAAAGACTTTACCGCTTTCACTGCCAATAAATATTTTATTTAAACCGGCTGTTGGTCCGCCTGCAAGCCTTGCTGAAACAGAGGCTTCCCAAAAGCTTCGTTCATTATTTATATCGCTTAAATCGACTTTCCAAATTTGCTTTCCTGTTTTTGCATCGAGCGCAACAACACCACCACTTCTGCTAGCAGTATAAATATTATCGTAAGCAACGATGGGCTTTAAGCGAGAGAAAAAGTCATCAGAGCCGTCGCCAATGCTTTTTTCCCAAATAATTTCAGGATCAAATTGTTGATTAATTTCAGTTAACTCAACTGGTAAGTCACTTGTATCTTCTTCGTCATCTGTAGTAGAACAAGCAAGTAAATTAGCAGACAATAATGTAACGGCTAATAACTTACCTAAATGTATACTTTTAGAAGAGCCTTTTGTAAGCATTCTGTTGACTGTATTTTTAAAAAGGGGCATCTTATCTTCTTCTTATTTTACGGGAAATAGTCACTACTTAAATTCGAATTATTCCGATTCAGCAGCACTTTCTTTCAAAGCATCTGCTGCAGTATTTAAAACAACAGCTTGTGCTAAATCATCTAGTTTCATTTGTAATGAAGGGTTCGCATCTAGACCATTGGCTGCAATTGCTTTTTGATAAGCTGCACGTGCTTGGTCTTTTTTACCTTGCAGAAGGTAAGCGTCACCTTTAATTTCTTCAACTTGGTCAACAAATGAAGTCGCAATTGGCTGTTCCAATGTTGTCAATGCTTCTGTGTAAGCTTCTTGCTGAACCTGAACACGTGCAAGCCTTAAAGTTGCAATTGCTTTGATGCCTTCATTAGGTGCATTTTCTATGGCAGTTAGTAACTCTTTTTCTACTTGGCTCCAATCCTCATATTTCGCTGACTCTTTTGCAAGTGCTAAAGCTGTTAATGATGCATATGAACTTTTATTGTTATCAGCAACAAAAGCTTGGCCTTGTTCGATAAAAGCATTACTGTCATCAGCACTACTTTCAACAAGTATTTGATAAGAATCTGCTAAAGCTAATTCTTGGCCTAACTTATTATCTTGGTAATAATTAAAACCTACAAAGCCACCTAAACCTAGAACTAAACCAGCAATAATCGTATTACCGTTATCTTTTAAATAATTCTTAATTGCTTCTTCTTGTTGTTCTTCTGTTTGATAAATTTCCATTATTTCACCTTGCCTAACGCCTTTAAATTAATGCTGATAATAATTGTGTAACCTCTTCAAGGGCCACATTTTTTTGTTCTGATTGACCGCGTAAATATTTAACCATAACGGATTTTTCTGCTAATTCGTTATCGCCTAATATTAACGCGATTTGTGCGCCAGACTTGTCTGCACGCTTTAACTGTTTCTTCATATTGCCACCACCACAGTGACACTGCAAATGAATTTCAGGAACTTGATCTCGCCACTGCTCTGCCAACTGGTTCGCTGCAATTTGTGCATCGTCACCTAAAATAACAATATAGGCATCAACTTGAGCTCGAACATTATTGACCTTTTCTAGACTTGTTAACATTAACACTAATCGCTCAATCCCTAAAGCAAAACCAAAACCTGGAGTGGATTTACCACCAAGCTGCTCTACAAGTCCATCATAACGCCCACCAGCACAAATAGTACCTTGTGAGCCTAAGCTATCAGTTACCCATTCAAAAACTGTTCTGTTGTAATAATCTAAACCACGAACAAGCCTTGGATTCAGCTTGTATTTTACACCTGCCGCATCTAATCTTTTGCATAAAGACTCAAAATGAGCTTGAGTTTCTTCACCAAAATAGTCTGATAACCTCGGTGCACCAGTAAGTGCTTCTTGTACTTGTGGGTTTTTACTATCTAATACTCTAAGTGGGTTAGTGTGCATTCTACGCTTAGAATCTTCATCTAGTAATTCTTCACGTTCTGTTAAAAACGCAACTAAAGCATCACGATAATGAGCACGTTCTTCATTGCTACCTAGAGAATTGAGCTCTAAAGTAACAAATTCTTTAATGCCTAACTCTTTCCAAAGTCTTGCTGTTAATAAAATAACTTCAGCATCAATATCTGGCGTGGCAATCCCAAAAGCTTCAAGACCGAATTGGTGAAATTGACGATAACGACCTTTTTGAGGACGTTCATGTCTAAACATAGGGCCCATGTACCAAAGTCGTTGCTCTTGGTTATAGAGTAAACCATGTTCATTACCCGCTCTAACACAGCTCGCTGTGCCTTCAGGTCGTAATGTTAGGCTATCGCCGTTGCGATCATCAAAAGTGTACATTTCCTTTTCAACGATATCGGTTACTTCACCAATTGAGCGCTTAAAAAGAGCTGTAGGCTCAACAATAGGCATTCTTATTTCAGAAAAACCATAGCTTGCAGCAACTCGGCGTAAAACTGATTCAACCATCTGCCAAATATTTGTTTCTTCGGGTAAACAATCATTCATTCCTCGGATTGCTTGTAGTGATTTATTTTTAGCCACTGGGCTGTTCTCTCTTACATTTGAAAAGGATATAACTAACACGTTATTTCGTGTTACATTATATCGATAAAACGGTACTGAATAAATAAGTCTTGTTGATTATTTAATCTTCTGTATACCATATCGAATCGCTTTAGGATGCACCATCAAGTTTTAATCGTTTAATGATTTTATATTGATTTTATTTATTGGATCTAAACTCGCCTCCATAATGCGAGCTTTTGCACGTATACGTTGCTCTAGCTGGTCAACTAAATCGTTATTATCAAAGCGTTCTTTTTGACGAACCCCATCTAAATAATAACCACTTTTTTTATTACTACCCGTTAAGCCCAGATCCGATACCATTGCTTCACCCGGACCATTTACAATACAACCAATAATAGAAACATCCATTGGCGTCATAATATCTTCAATACGTTGTTCTAAAGCGTTAACCGTTGCTACAACATCGAACTCTTGACGAGAACAACTCGGACAAGCAATTAAGTTAATGCCACGACTGCGCAGTTTTAATGATTTTAAAATATCAAAACCAACTTTAATTTCTTCTACTGGATCTGCTGCCAATGACACTCTTAAAGTATCACCAATGCCCTGAGATAATAACATGCCTAGACCAACAGAAGATTTAACTGCGCCAGAGCGCAAGCCACCTGCTTCAGTTATCCCCAAGTGCAATGGGTTATCAATTTGTTTCGCTAATAATTTATAAGACTCTACCGCTAAAAATACATCAGAGGCTTTAACACTGACTTTAAATTGATCGAAGTTTAGTCTATCGAGGATATCAACATGTCGCATAGCTGACTCAAGTAAGGCTTCTGGTGTTGGCTCAGTGAACTTTTCTTGGATGTCTTTTTCTAAAGAACCACCGTTAACACCAATTCGGATAGGTATATTATTATCGCGAGCGCACTCTACAACGCTGCGAACCCTATCTTCGCGCCCAATATTACCTGGATTAATTCGTAAGCAATCTGCACCATATTCAGCGACTTTTAACGCTATACGGTAATCAAAATGAATATCTGTAACCAGAGGGACATTGACTTGCTTTTTAATTTCTTTAAACGCTTCAGCTGCATCCATAGTGGGAACACTTACGCGCACGATATCTGCACCAACAGCTTCTAAAGACTTTATTTGCGCTACTGTTGCTGCTACATCGGTTGTTTCTGTGTTTGTCATCGACTGTACAGAAATAGGAGCATCGCCACCTACAGCTACATTTCCCACCATGATTTGACGGGATTTCCTGCGGATAATTGGAGATTCTTTAAACATAATTTCTCTTTAAAACAAGATTGTAAAGTGTTATTTACTACTATTGACGTTATTCTTCACTGATCACAGGTAAGGTAAACTTAGCAATATTACCACTAAGATACTGCGTCATATCTACGTTTTCATCGTTGAAAGCGATACTAACCAGCTCAGGTTTACCAATAGTTACTCTAAAAGGTGATTTGCCTTCGATGGACATGACATAGCCCTGCTTTTTAATGCCCCATGCAACTCTTTCATTATTCGCATCATAGATATTTACCCAACAATCCCCTGAAAAAGTAAAAACGGCACGGTCTAAACTAACTTCTTCAATTTCACTCGTAGTGTCTATCATTGATACTTTCGGTGAATTAAGTTCAATATTGTTGCTGAGTATGTCTTGGCTTGCGACATTGGTGCTTGCATCATTCATTTCATTATTATTAACGTTTTCTATTGATGTTGTAGCTTCTTCTGATTGAAGTTTTTCTAAGCTAGAGTGTTCTTGCTCAACTGCTAGTGAAGCAACAACATCTGAAGTTTGATTAGAAGTGATTACAGGGCTAACTTCTTTTTTACTCTCGCGTTCACCTTGTACCCACCATAAAACCGTCGATGCTAAAAGTATGACAATAATAAGGTAACTTATCCACATTAAACGGCTATGTTCAGCCTGTTTGGCGGTGTTATTGGAAAAGCTTTGTAGTTCTGTACGTTGAATTTCTGCCGCGCCAAGTGATTCATAACTAGCAATGATGTCTTCTGAGTTAATACCAACTAACTTTGCATAGTTGCGCAAATAGCCACGATTAAATGTTGCAGGTAAGTTTTGATCATAGCTATCTTGCTCGATAGCAATAATTAGAGCGGTACAAAAATTTAGTTTCTTAGCGACATCTTCTTGGCTCAATGACAATTTAATTCTAGCTTCGCTGAGCATCTGACCTGGGCCTACGACTTCTATGTCATCGCTTAACTCATTAAAATATTGTTCACTATGCTCAATTTTCTGCACGTCAATAGGGTCCAAAAAGTCTTTATTTAATTCTTCTTTCATAATACTTCAATTTATTATGGGCAATACCCGTTATTATGGACAATACCCGAATTTTTTAGCTCGGCTTACTAACAAATAGTGATTGGCCACTTCTAATGCCAGATGACTCTGATAATCCGTTCCATTTGCGTAATGTCGTTATTTTAAGATTGTACTTAATTGAAATTCGATAAAGCGTTTCGCCAGGAGCTACCTTATGAATTTTAACACTATCTTTTACTGATTTATTTGTTGTTTCTTCACTCTGCTTTAGAAAAACTTCATTGAGCATTGCTTCTTTGTTCTCAATTTCTTTTTTTAACTGTGCTGTTTTCTTTTCTTTTTCAGCGGCAAGTTCTTTTGGCGTTTTTTTAGCAACGACTTCGTTTATAACGACATCATTTTTTACCGGTGGTACATGAATTTTTGTATTTGCCGCTAATCTTGGCTGCTTATCACCATTAAGGATTGCCTCTGAAGAGCTTTGTACTGAGTTGCTTGGCGAAGTATTCATGGCAGTATTAACTTGCTGTGCGTTAATAGAGGTGCCCGTAACAGCCAAACCAGTATTTTGAGCGCCTTTTGTTGTATTTATAGCCACAGGTTGATTTGCAACCAAACCACTAGAAAGCACCGTTTCTTGTTGAGGTATTGTTTTTGGCGCAACGCTGGTGGTTACCTGACGTTTTTTATTAGGTGATAATTTAAAAACACGCTTATTACTATCAGATTTTGGGAGCACTTTAGTAAGTTTTGCTTTCTCGAGTCGATATTGTTCTGCCAGGGTATCTGCTTCTATAGTTTGTAATTCATTAAGCATGTACTGTTTTGCTTCCCATGACTGAGGGTACATTGTCACCAGCATTGAGCCGTAGTTCTTGGCTGTCTTAAACTTCCTTAATTTCATGTGAACTTTATAATTAAGTGCTAAAGATTCGGGTGTGAATTTTCTTGTTACTTTTTCAAATTTTTGACCGTATACGCGAGATTTTTTATAATTGCCCATCGCATATTCAATGCGAACTAAAGCCAGTAAAACAGAAGAAGAGTTTGGACTATGCATTAAAGCTTTCGATAAATAAAATTCTGCTTTGTCAAATTCATTGTTTTTTAAAAAACAAGACGCTAAGTTTTCATAACTTTCAGAAACTAAAGTATAACTTGGGACAGCTATCGCTTTTAAAAACTGCTTTTCAGCTTCTTCTAACTGTCCATTACGGCACAAATACACACCATAGTTATTGAGTGTGTCTGGATCATCGTCTTTAATATTTATGGCTTTTTCATAAGATGCAATCGTTAATTCATGCTCACCTACTTCAGCATAATAATGAGCGAAAGAGGTGTAAACCTGCACCATCTCCGGTGAGAACAATCTGGCTTTTTCTAAGTTAGCTTTCGCTTGAGCCATATTACCCATTCTTAAGTAACCTAAACCAAGTGCTATTCTTGTTGCTGCCATTTCGTTGAGGTTTGCTTGGTTTTCAACAACAGGCTCATCGTTTTCAAATTGCTGAGTAACGCATGCACTCAAAGAGATCAGTAAGCAAGCTAGAACTGTGCTCGACAATATACGATGAGTAAAAATATTATCCATGATGAATTACCTGTTATGCTTTTTATTTTTTATTTTACTATACCATCAGATACCATAGCACTTTCATTACAACACTTTAAGTGAAATCGCTTCTGCTTTCCTGTGTTTTTCTTCAAGCGTTACATCTTTACGCTTGGTTCTGTCTTTTACTTCACCTGCTAATTGACCACAAGCCGCGTCAATATCATCACCACGGGTTCTACGCGTAATAACAGTTAAGCCGTAACTTTGTAATACTTTATCGAAACGATCTATTCTGGAATTACTAGAGCGTTTATAAGGTGACCCTGGGTAGGGGTTGAAAGGGATCAAGTTGATCTTACTTGGTAAATCTTTTAGCGCATGCGCTAATTCATGTGCCTGCTCTGTACTATCATTAACATGATCAAGCATAACATATTCGATAGTTGCTTGTTTGTTTGCTTTTGATCCTTCAATGTAACGAGCTGATGCCTTAATGAAGTCTTCTAAAGGATATTTTTTGTTAATAGGTACCAATTCATCACGCAACTTATTATTTGGCGCATGAATCGAAATGGCTAAAGCACAATCTATTTTTTCTTTTAGCATATCTAATGCTGGTACAACACCTGAAGTACTTACCGTAACACGGCGTTTTGATAAACCATAACCTAAATCGTTTAGCATGGTATCGAGTGCTGGTATTAAGTTTTTCATGTTTAACAATGGCTCACCCATTCCCATCATCACAATATTGGTAATAGGACGTTTGCCAGCAATACGGGTTGCGCCAATGTCATTAGCTACACGCCATACTTGACCGATAATTTCAGACATTGATAAATTACGGTTGAACCCTTGCTGCGCCGTTGCACAGAAAGTACATTCTAATGCACAGCCAACTTGAGATGATACACATAAAGTTGCTCGATCATTTTCAGGAATCCATACCGTTTCAACTTCTTGCCCGCCTTCTAAAATAAGTGCATATTTAATAGTGCCATCAACAGAAACTTGTTTCTCGCCAATCGTTGGGGCTGAAATCACACAATTAGCTTGTAATTTTTCTCTTAACTTCTTGTTGATATTGGTCATTAACTCAAAATCATTGTAACCAAAGTGATAAATCCACTTCATGATTTGATCAGCTCTAAAAGGTTTTTCCCCGATAGATTCAAAGTATTCACGCATACCTTTCTGATCGAAATTTAATAAATTGATTTTACTCATAATGGGATACCTAAAAAACACAATATAATCTTTATTAATATATAAGCTATTAATAAAGAAGAAGAAAATAAGAACGTAATTTAAACGCAAAAGGATTTTACTGAATTAACAGTAAAATCCTTTTAATCATTAACTAAAAAAGTTTAAGATTTAATTAACGAGTACGTGGGCAGATTTCTTCATCAGAGAAGAAGTAAGCAATTTCACGTGCTGCTGATTCTAATGCATCACTACCGTGAGCTGCATTTTCATCGATGCTATCAGCTAAGTCAGCACGGATAGTGCCAGCTAATGCTTCAGCTGGGTTAGTAGCACCCATGATTTCACGGTTTTTAAGAACAGCGTTTTCGCCTTCTAAAACTTGAACCATTACTGGACCAGAAGTCATAAATTCAACTAATGCGCCAAAGAAAGGACGCTCGCTATGCTCAGCGTAGAAACCTTCAGCCTTTTCTTGGCTTAAGTGAACCATTTTAGAAGCAACAATTTTTAATCCTGCTGTTTCAAAACGGTTGTAGATTTGACCGATAAGGTTTTTTGCTACTGCATCAGGTTTTACAATTGAAAAAGTACGTTCGATAGCCATGATAAGCCCTCATAATAAAAATAAAAGTGTGTATTCCACAAACATCGTTTACTGACGAGCCCAGTTGATGTTTAGGGAGTCTAAAAATTGGCGCGATTATAGCCGAAAATCCCCCAAGAACCAAGTAGTAAAATTGACCTTTAAAAAGTTTAAGGTAAGAAAATTAATAAACGATTGATTCATAGCGTTTTCAGCAAAATAACCATTAAGAGAAATAAGCTCAAAAACTGCGATAGTGTTCCTTGCTATCGCTACGCCTGTGAATGAATAGGTATTTAACTTGAACTCGGTTTGAGGTAACTCAACTTCACAAAGTTGCTTGTATTAGCTAAATAAGCCGAGTTCAGGTAATTTAATTACTTACTCTTCTGTAGTCTCGATATTGAGCTTTCCAGAAACTGTCTTCTATTTTAGAAGTTAATTTTTCGTCTGACATTTTAAGTGCAAGCTTTTCTTTAAAAGCCACTTTCGCAATAGCAAAAGCAATATCTTTACTTAATTGAGCTATGTCAGTTAACGGAGGAAGTAATGATCCACTTCCGTTATTAGCTAAAGGTGATGCATTGGCAAGGGTTTCGCTAGCAACTTGAAGCATTTCATCAGTGATACGCGAAATTTTAGCCGCTACTACACCTAAACCAATACCTGGGAAGATATAACTATTATTACACTGAGCAATATCAAATATTTTGCCATTGTATTCAACTGGCTTAAACGGGCTACCTGTTGCAATAACTACATTGCCTTTTGTCCACTTAATAACATCTTCAGGACTTGCTTCAACTTGTTTAGAAGGATTACTCAATGGGAAAATAATTGGTGTATCACAATGCGTTTGCATCGCTTTAATAACTTCTTCAGTAAATAATCCCTTTTGGCCTGAAACACCAATCAATACATCCGGTTTAGCACCATACATTACTTCAACTAATGAAGCATAGTCGCCTTTAATGCTCCAATTATCTTGACTTGTTTTGTTTTGCGTCAGGACTTCCTGGAAGTCCCTTAGATCTGTCATCCCTTCTGTAAGCAAGCCATATCGGTCTATCATATAGATATTTGCACGAGCTTTTTCTGGAGAAAGACCTTCACTGATCATTTGACTAATAATTTGTTCAGCAATACCACAACCTGCTGAGCCAGCACCGACAAAGGCAACTTTAAGCTCTGAAAGTTTAACCTTTTTACTTCGGCAAGCGGCCAATAAAGTGCCTACTGTTACAGAAGCTGTTCCTTGAATATCATCATTGAAACAACAAATTTCATCACGATATTTTTTCAATAAAGGCATGGCATTTGGTTGAGCAAAATCTTCGAATTGAAGCAATACCTTTGGCCAACGACGTTTCACCGCTTTAATAAATAAATCAACAAATTCATTGTATTGCTCTTGTGCTATACGACGACTTCTCGTGCCCATATACATAGGATCATCAAGTAGCTTTTGATTATTCGTTCCCATATCTAACATAACAGGTAGCGTGTACGCAGGGCTGATACCACCACAAGCGGTATATAAAGACAACTTACCAATTGGAATCCCCATACCGCCAATACCTTGGTCGCCTAAACCTAAAATTCTTTCTCCATCGGTAACAACAATAATTTTCACTTTGTTTTTGGTTGCGTTTCTTAGAATGTCATCAATGTTGTATCTATCTTCATAAGAAATAAATAACCCACGAGAACTACGATAAATATCTGAAAATTGCTCACATGCGTCACCTACGGTAGGTGTGTAGATAATAGGCATCATTTCAGCAAGGTTTTCTTGTACAAGACGGAAAAATAATGTTTCGTTATTATCGTGTATTGCACGTAAATAAATATGTTTATTTATGTCTGTCTTAAAGCTTTTATATTGCTGTAAAGCTCTACTCACCTGTTCATCAATACTTTCATAGCGAGGTGGCAATAAGCCCGATAAATTAAAGTTAGAGCGCTCTTCTTGGGTGAATGCACTTCCTTTATTTAATAATGGAGTTTCTAGTAACGCTGGGCCAGCATAGGAAATATATAGTGGTTTTTTAAGGTCTTTCATGAATGGTTTCTTTGTATTATTATAAGGGAAAATAAAACTGCTCAGATTTTACGATTTAACTAAACACTTGGGTAACTCAAAATAAGTAAAGATGGAGTATAACCAAAACACATAACAAATATAAGCATTATTAATAATAGCCTGAGTATAATGTAATTAATGGTCAGTGTGAAACGCTATTCCCCTAAACCAATAACTGAAAAAAGAAATAATCAGCTATACACATCATTATGAGCCAACAAACTATTAAGCGAGATCGCTGACAAAGATTACATGAGCTTTTCAACGTTTTTCTTAACATATCGCTATGACCATTTTTTAATAGAAGCACTAGCCTAATTATTTTATAGACTATTCAGGGCTTAATTGCACTATTGCTACAAAACTAGCAAACCAAACTATTCCAAATAGCACCCAGTAACCAGCTGATAATATTTCTTCAAATAAAGAATAAAAAAAAGAGCTTATTCAACAGAAAAGCTCTTTTGGGGATTTAAGATCATTAAGCTAATATAGATATCGCGATATTAGATTAAACCATTAGTTTATTTGTTTAAAATAATTCATCTTCAATATTAAATAAACAATCGCTACCTGCTTTAGCACTCGCAATAAGTGACAGTCTTCTTGGTAATAACTTCGTAAAGAAGTAACGGGCTGTATGTAATTTACTTTGGTAGAACGCTTCGCTTTGTTGTTCTTCACCACTCTGCTCGCCTTTAGCTAACTGCGCTAAAGCTACTTTAGCCATTCGTGCCCAAACGTAAGCCATAGCTGTGTAACCAAATACGTGTAGGTAATCATTTGCTGCTACGCCTAGGTCGTTGATATTTAATTGCGACTTAGCAAGTAAGTCATTAGTCAAATCGGTTAAATCGTGGTTAGCAGTATTTAACGCAGTAATGAACTCTGCCATCTCAGCTTGTTCATTGCATTCGTCGATAAAGCTTTGAATCTCTTTTGTAAACACAGACAACATAGCGCCTTTAGAACTGGCAACTTTTCTGACTAACAAGTCCATCGCTTGTACGCCATTTGTACCCTCATAAATTTGAGTAATACGTGCATCTCTAACGAGTTGCTCTTGGCCCCACTCACGAATAAATCCATGTCCACCAAATACTTGCTGCCCTGCTACTGCGCTTTCAAAACCTAAATCAGTAAAAAAGGCCTTGGCAACTGGGGTCATTAACGCTGCCAGTGTCTCCCCCTTCTCTTGTAACTCACCTTCTGCAAAAGTTGCATAATCTAACTGCATCGCAATGTAACTTGATAACGCACGAGAGCCTTCATTTAACGCTTTCATATTAAGTAGCATACGACGAACATCGCCGTGAACCATAATTGAGTCTGCCACTTTTTCAGGGCTTTTCTTGCCTGTAAGTGATCTACCTTGAAGACGTTCTTTGGCATACTCTAACGCATTTTGGTATGAACGTACTGCAGCTGAAAAGCCTTGGATACCAACACCGATACGTTCGAAATTCATCATGGTAAACATACAAGCAAGACCTTTATTAAGCTCGCCTATTAAGTAACCTTTAGCATTATCAAAATTCATTACACACGTTGCTGAAGCATGAATCCCCATTTTATGCTCTATCGAACCACAACTAACACCATTTCTTTCGCCTAAGCTATCATCATCGTTTACATTAAATTTAGGTACTAAAAATAATGAAATTCCTCTTGGGCCTGCTGGAGCATCAGGTAATTTAGCTAACACAAGGTGAACTATGTTGTCCGTTAAATCATGTTCGCCACCCGTTATAAATATCTTACTCCCAGTAACTTGATAACTACCGTCATCTTGTGGGATAGCTTTAGTACGAATTATACCTAAATCGGTTCCTGAATGGGCTTCTGTTAAACACATAGAAGCAGACCATTCACCGCTATACATGCGGGTTAAATAACGTTCCTTCAATTCTTCACTACCATGCTTGGCTAAAGACAAGCCTGCACCAGCAGTTAATACAGGATATAAAGCAAATGATATATCAGCACTACATAGCATTTCTTCATGCAACGCCGTAATCATTTTAGGCATTCCCATGCCACCATAATTCACATCACCACCTAAACCTGACCAGCCACCCTCTGCGTAAGTTTTAAATGCTGCTTTATATCCTGGCGCTGTGGTAACAACACCATTATTAAAGCTAACACCGGTTTCATCACCTTCACGTGCAATAGGAGATATCTCTTGCTCTGCTATTTTTGCACACTCTTGCAATATGGCCTCTGCCGTCTCTTTATCTACTTGTTCCGATAATGTTGGTATTTTCTGCCACATTTGATCTGCTTTAAAGACCTCATATAACAAAAAACTCATATCTTCTAATGGAACTTTATAGTCAGCCACGTTATTTTCCTTCTATGCATAATTAATGGGAAATTACTTTGCTTGTATCGGTAAAATTTATTCTTTGTGCTTACGTGCATACTGAACTTTACTTAAAAAACCTATTGAACAGACTTTTTATGACGATAAGCACCAAAATCAAACTAGCAATTAAAACACCTGTTTGAATATACGCTATTTTGAGTTTTTGTAAAGAAATACTATTTACATATAGCACTTACTTGGGCTTTTTTTATGGATAGTCTAGAATGAAGTGTAGATATAAATTTATTTTTTTTCCGAAAAAGAAGCTGATATTTGGTTATCTGCCTTTAATGAATTCAATATTTTTCATAGCGTTACCACACAATAAAAATTTATCAGGTGTAACATGCAACTTAAGCTTCTTTTTTACAAAATCTACTTTCATATATTCATTTTGCTATGTTTATCAACTATTTTTCTTGGTATCAATTCAGCAAACGCAAACCAATCTAAATTTAGCAAAACGTTAGTAAATGAAGATTTCCAATTTAACTATCAATGGCTAGATCATCAAAAAAGTCAGCAATCTTTGTCCTTTAAAGTTCCTACAGATTTTATTTATAATCATTTTAGAGGTTTCAAAACCTATAAGCCCCATATAGCGACTAAGGTAATTATCCGAAATATCCAAAAAAAATTAGCAACCACTTCTTTGCAGGGTGTTAGATTTGAATATCCTCAATTAGCCTCTTCACTCTCGTTAAATATGGCAGTGAAAGTAACTGGCTCTGATCCACTTAACGTT
>CAWVWK010000050.1:0-15856 GCA_963933725.1 uncultured Colwellia sp. | reverse complement strand
CAGGGGTTGCATAATAATCAGTAATGAACTGAGTTACAGAAATTTGGGCAGCTTCAGCAGCTCTGTTGGCAGTAGATACACCATCTGCCATTACGGCAACAACTCCCTTAGTCGAAAGGTGATCTGTTTCAGGAACTAAAGAAGCGAAAGCGTCTTGGTTTTCTTTTTTATGACCGGCACTGCTATAACCACCGAGCGTTGCATTAAGTATCGAGGTTGTAGTTTTGACTTGGTGATTTTGAGGTAGGTTCATATCTGTCTATTTGTTATGTGGCTACTTTTTAAGTAGCCACTTATTTATGCTCAATATTATTAACTCACCTTGATGAGTTGTACACTGCCATCTTCGTGAATTTCAGTAATTGACCCTTTAGGCTCTTGCATAAAGAGTAGCGTTACAAACCCCCCTACAGCGCTAACAGAAATCACCAGGAAGAAAGCTTGGTAGCTTACCATTGAGAGTACTGTTAAATATACCACCGCACCGACATTACCATAAGCACCTGTCATTCCAGCTATTTGCCCAGTCAAACTACGTTTAATCAGTGGCACTGCAGCAAACACCGCACCTTCTCCTGCTTGGACAAAGAAAGAGCATGCCATAACGGTAAGCACAGCAATAACGAGTGGCCAAGAGCTATCAATTAAAGACATAGCGAAGTAACCAAGCGCTAAACCAGCGGTTAAAATTAATAAGGTTTTCTTACGGCCAAATTTATCACTTAACCAGCCGCCCCCAGGTCGCGACATTAAATTCATAAAAGCATACAAAGAAGCTAATAAACCGGCATAGATCATATCAAGACTAAATGTTTCTGCAAAAAATAAAGGTAGCATTGAAACAACGGCTAATTCAGAACCAAAAGTTGCAAAATAAAGCACATTTAAAACCGCAACTTGTTTAAATTCATAACGATGCAAATCAGGTACTTTTTCTTTAAATACGTGTACATTTACTTGGTAAGTTTTACGAAGCTCCACAAAAAACAAAGCAACTAGACCAATATAACAAAAAGTCGCGATATCGTTGGAAAATAAGCTAACGCCTTGTGGTGAAAGCTTCCAGGTAAGTAACGCTAAAGCTCCATACATAGGTAGCTTCATTATTAATAATAAATAAAAATCACCCACACTGGTTACTTCCATAGCACCTGTTTGGCTAGGTTTGAAGTAGGTGGCGCCTTTTGGTGTATCACTCACATTGGCATACCAAATAAAGCTGAACGCTAGACTTAATAAACCTGTTAGTGCAACTGCATAACGCCATGCTTCTTCAACATTAAAGAGGTTACCGATAAATAAAGCTAGCATAGGCAAAGATATGGCGGCAGCTGCCGAACCGAAATTCCCCCACCCACCATAAATACCTTCAGCAGTCCCTAATTCATTAGCAGGGAACCATTCACTTACCAGACGAATACCGATAACAAAGCCAGCACCAATAAAACCAAGTAAAAACCGAGACAATGCTGCTTGCTCAAAACTTTGTGCAAAAGCAAACATAAAACAAGGCAAGCTACATAGAGCAAGCAATACGGCAAATGTTAAGCGAGGGCCATATTTATCGGTAAGCATACCAATAATAATACGAGCAGGTATGGTTAAAGCAACATTCAGAATAAGTAACGTTTTAATTTCGCTTGCTGTTAAGTTTAAGCTGTCAGCAATAACGCTCAATAATGGTGCGTGGTTAAACCACACCATAAAAGTGATAAAAAATGCCATCCAACTTAGATGAAGCGTTTTCATTTTTCCTGTAAAAGACCACAGTTTAATACCAGCTTGATGGCTCATGATGCCTCCTTAAAAATTTTATACTTTTTAAAAGCAATCCTAAAGCCAAGTTGTTTTTTTTAAATTATAAATATATATATCAGTTAGTTAATTTGACTTAAGGAGCTGTGTTTTAAGGTATAAGGGAAAACTATGCACCCAGAAGGTGTGTATGCACATTGTCAGTGCAGTTCAAGAAGAACAGAAAGAGAAGTTAAAAGTTTTAAGCTGTCAGTTAGGCGTTAAGAAAAAAGAGTGCTTCAAGCATCTCGCCTTAACACATTTCCTTTTTTTTCAATTTTATTGGCCTAAAAATTCTTTTAATTACCGAGTATTAGTGACAAGTGTATTACTCTAAGCGTATTTGGTGATGGTTGATTTGGGTAGCAGGCTATGCGTGGTCTATACTTTAGAAGTTCAGAGGGAATATTTTATTTTTACATAGCCTTTTATATAAATAAAAATACTCAAATAAAACGGTGAATAATTGGTGTTTAAGTTTTTATGTTTATGGGGTTTTAGAAAACCATAACGCGTTTGAAGACTTAATGATTATCTTCATTAGTTACGGAAGTCGAACACATGAAACTATTTACTTACGTGCTTACCTTAGGGGTAAGTTGTTTAGTGCCTTATTCCTCATTTGCCTTTGCTGAAGAAAACGAAAATTCTGTAGTAAAAACTCAGCAAGCCAACACGCAAAATCTAACACCTTTCGATGTACTAAAAAATACCGGTGACAATCTCTTTTCACGAATAGCATCGAGCCAAGAGCTATTGAAAACTGATCCATCCTATATGCAAACGATTGTCGAGGAAGAGTTAATGCCTGCTGTTGACTATCAGTATGCAGCCTACAAAATATTAGGAAAGCATTTACAGAAGACAACTAAACTGCAGCGTACCCAATTTGTAGCATCTATACGAAACGACTTAGTTAAAACCTATGCAACAGCCTTAAAACAATATAAATCACAACAAGTTGTTTACGAAGAATCTCAGTTGCCTAAGGGTAAGCGAATAGTAGCCATTAAAACAAAAATTGTTGATATTAATGCACCACCCATAGATGTTGTTTTTAAATTACGATTAAACAAAAAAACAGGTGAGTGGAAAGCTTATGACATCGTTGTAGAAGGCATTTCTTTAATAAGTAGTAAACAAGCAGAAGTGGCTAAATTAATTAGCACCAAAGGCTTAGATAATGTTTTGCTTGGCCCATGCTCTAAAAAAAATGGTAGGTTGTGTTGATGCACAAAGACAAGCATCAGTAATGTAGGAGGCGTTAAGTTAAATTGTTGTAATTGGCCAGTGGTATAGATGAAATAAAAAAGCACGCCTTAATGAGCGTGCTTGTCCTAATACTAAATCCATTAATTAACAGCTCATTTTTAATGGCCAAAATAGATAACTACTGCCTTATAAAAGGTATAAGTAGAAAAATGCTTAGTAATTTAATAGCTTGTATTTATCCATTTTTTTTCATGAAAAAGTAGAACACTTGTTTAATGGAATTGGTATAAATTATTTTATAAGTATTTCAATTATTAAAGCTATTACTTGGCAATACTTTGTAATACTTCAATAGCCACTAAGTTATTTACTATAGCTTTAATGTCGGCCATTTTATCAGTTGTAACCACCAAACCATCGTCATTTAAGCGCGTATAACCTTGCTCTTTCATGCTATTAATTAAAACTGCTTGTGCTTTTTTGTCGATAAACTCAGGTGCATTGATATTATTTAATACAGAAAGTCGTTTAGCAATAGACACAACACTTTCTTCTAAATCGCGCCTACTAACAGGTGCTAATCTTGTTGTAAGTGAGGTTATAATCGCTAATCGCTGCAAGCTCTCATCAATGCATTCGCCTAACAAATGAATATGGGTTAATAAGGTTGGCTCATCAGTTAATGACCAATATCCTGCCTTACTGTGTTTTACCATATGCTGCTTTGACAAGAATGCTAATACACCTTCAATTTGGGTCGCAACCTGCTCAGGGGTTTGATACAAAAATAAATCTTCAATAAGTAATGCTAATAGCATTTGGGTTTGTTCAGTAAGTTGTTCGTTACTTATTTTAGTATTACTCATGAGTATTCTGCTGACCAAAGCAGGCAACACGAAAGTATGAATAATATTATTGCGATAGTAGCTCATCTCTAAAGCAGAATTTTGCTCTAGGGAAATAATAGTACCAAGGCTATCCTTAGTTTCTACAACCTTATTTAAAGAAATTACATGAGCTAAAAGCTCTTCACCTGACTCTTCTGGAATGGTCATGTTTTTACTGTATGGGGTATGTCTTTGTATATCTTGACAAAAATCTAAAGCTTTTTCTAAATCTCTTTTAGAGAGTGCTTTGTTTTCACTAGCCAGTAAAATTAGAGCCGTTAGAGAAACTGGGTTTAAGGCAACACTTTGGTTTATCTCTTTCATTACCTTATTAGCAAGTGTATTGACGGTTGGGGTCAACCATGTTGGCTTTTGCGGTTCTATGGGGTTGATAGCCTCTTTCCAATGAGGAACTTCTTTATTTAAAAAGCTATTAATTGTGATAGGTGTTCCAAAGTTTACATATCCATTACCATAGTTTCTTAGGTTTTTAATGGCTTTAATAACACCAAAAATAGACTCACCTTTTTTCTGACTACCACTAAGCTCTTTATGATAGGTCCCAACTTCCATAACATGTTCATAACCTAAATAAACTGGAACTAACGAGAGAGGTCTATCTATGCCACGAAGCATGCTTTGAATCGTCATTGCTATCATACCTGTTTTCGGTTGAAGTAATCTTCCGGTTCGGCTTCGACCACCTTCGGTGTAATATTTAACAGAATAACCTCGCTCAAAAAGTAGACCTAAATATTCTCTGAATATGGTTGAGTACAAACGATTTCCTGCAAAACTTCGACGTAGGAAAAAAGCACCGGCCTTTCTGAAAATGTTACCCGCAGGCCAAAAGTTTAAATTGATACCTGCAGCAATGCGTGGCGTTACCATCCCTTCGTGTAAAATGATGTAGGTTAGTAATAAGTAATCCATATGACTTCTGTGGCAAGGTACATAGATTATTTCATGGCCATCTTGGCCAAGCTGCCTTATCACTTCAGCATTGCTTACTTTAATGTCTTTATAGAGTCTTCCCCATAACCAATGTAATACGCGTTCGCCGACATTTATTAAAGAAACGCTGTAGTCGCCCGCAATTTCTTTCATAATGCTGCGCGCTTGTTTTTTCACTTTATCTTCGTCTATTTTCTTAAATTCGGATTCTTCTTTGATAATTTGTTTAATAGCGGGGCTAGCAAATAACGCAGTGAACATTTGCTCTCTATGCATTAAGCGTGGACCTTTTGCTGCAATACTTTGACGGTGAAAGTGAAAGCGCGCAACACGAAGCAGTTTATGCGCGGTATCTTCATCGTTTCCATGGTTGTCAGACATCGTTCTTATAGATAAGGGCGTACTAAGACGTAATAGCGCATCTCGCCCTGAAAAAAGGACGATTAGGAATTTTCTGAACCAATTAGGTGATTGTTGTTCAGCTAACAAGCTACCTACATTGGCATTATTATTTTCTTTGGTTGGTGCACGCCCCCAAATAATATTTGCAGGGATCAGTAGTGCATCAAGCTCTTTATCATCGTTATGGGCGTTTAATAAATCTAAACCTTGTTGCAGGGCAGTTGTTTCACTACTTTTGCGCCAAGGAAGTAAAGCCGTTGGTTTAGCAAGACACAAAGTACGTAAATAACGTTTGCCTTTTATTTCAACATCGCTAAGCGGGTCAGGTAAATTTTGTTCCTTACATGCTTTTTGTAAAGAGAGTATGTCACTCGCCGACTGATGACGAACAATATAAAAAATTGGCTGGCTTTTATCGTCATTGTTAATGGGCTTATCGAGCACTGTTTTAAAGCGAACCAATAAGCGGACTGGGAATTTTAAAAGCAAATAACAAAATGAACGTAAAGCTGACATGAAAGTTTTGGCCTCGCATTTTCTGATAAAAAATGCTTTTTAAATAATAAATTGGTGCGCAAGTTTACCACTATAGGAAAATAACATCAAAAATCTGTTTTAACGCTTAGTAATAAGGTAGGCTTGTTTAATTCGTAGCATTTTTCATTTTTAAAAGGTTGAATAGTGATGAAAATAGCCGTATTTGTTGATGTGCAAAATATATATTACACAACACGAGACACCTATCAAAAACAGTTTAATTATCGACTGCTATGGCAAGAGCTGGCAGCCCAAGGTGAACTTGTTCTGGCTAATGCTTATGCCATTGCGAGAAGTGATGATCAACAACATAAATTTCAAAAAATGCTGAAACATCTTGGCTTTACAGTGAAGTTAAAACCGTTTATTCAACGTAAAGATGGCTCTGCAAAAGGTGATTGGGATGTGGGTATAACCATTGATATGCTCGAAGCTGCGCCTTCAGTTGATGAGGTTGTGTTGCTATCAGGTGATGGCGATTTTGATAGGCTATTAACACATGTAAGGGATAAGTACGGAGTAAAAACTGCCGTTTATGGTGTTCCTAATCTAACCGCTAATTCATTAATCAATGCAACAGATCGCTTTCATCGTATCGAACACAGCTTATTGCTATAGTAGCTTTGTTGGGTTAATTGATTAAAACGATCAATTATGCAGAAATCAGAAATCAGAAAGCATTAATAAAAGGCATCAATATAAATGGAACAACTTGAGATAATAACTGGGCAAATCGTAGGTTTTATGTGGGGCTTACCACTGGTTATCTTACTTGTGGGAGGGGGGCTGTTTTTTGTATTTCATTCAGCTGCCATGCCATATAAGCATTTAAAACTTGCACTTGATATTACCTCAGGTAAGCATGACGACAATAAACACAAAAAAGCAGGTGATCTTAGCCACTTTCAAGCCTTAATGGTCGCCTTGTCAGGTACTTTAGGCTTAGGCAATATCGCAGGTGTGGCTGTTGCTATTACTCTAGGCGGGGCGGGTGCTGTATTTTGGATGTGGATAACAGCGATTGTTGGTATTGCTACAAAGTTTTATACCGCCACCCTTGCAGTAAAATACAGAGGTCTTGATAGAAGTGGTAATCTTCAAGGTGGACCAATGTATGTTATCCGAGAAGGGTTAGGTAAAAAATGGATGCCTCTGGCTTGGTTATTTTGTATTGGTGGCATGTTTGGTGCCCTACCTATTTTTCAGATTAATCAATTAGTGCAAGTGTTTAGAGATATAGTCGCTATCCCTCAAGGTTTTGCAACAGCAAACGATCATTTTGGTTTTGACCTCTTTGCGGGTATTTCGCTTTGTTTACTTATCACTTACATTGTTATGGGTAAATTAACGCGTATTGCTCGTGTTACAAGCCTAGTAGTGCCGATGATGGTTATTGGTTATTTCACATTAACCATGGGGGTTTTATTGATGAATGCTCAGGCTATCCCCGGTGCCTTTATGTCAATTTTCCATGGTGCTTTTGCAAGTGACTCGGTTGCTGGTGGTTTCATTGGCTCAGTTATTATGATTGGTGTTCAGCGTGGGGCCTTTTCAAACGAAGCAGGTATCGGAACTGAGTCTATGGCGCATGGCGCAGTGAATACAAGTGAGCCAACCAAAGAAGGTTTAGTTGCAACTCTAGGGCCAATTGTTGATACCTTAATTGTTTGTACCTGTACAGCACTGGCTATTTTAGTGACAGATTTAGGAGAAACAGCGCTGTCTGGGGTAAGTTTAACAGCACAGGTATTTGAGCAAGCTTTTCCAAGTTTTGGTGGCTACTTTTTGATGGTAATCGTATTCTTTTTAAGTACTAGTACCGTGCTAACTTTTTGGTATTACGGCAGTAAATGTGCTGAATTCTTATTAGGTAAGCGATTCGAGCAAGCTTATGTTTGGTTCTATTTAGGCTTAATTTTAATTGGCGCCATCTCTTCACTGACCTTAGTGATTAACTTAATTGATATTATGTATGCAGTGATGGCGATACCCACCATGATTTCAACGGTATTGCTGGCGCCAAAAGTGAAAGAAGAAGCCAAAAAGTATTTCAATAAATCGTTATAGGGGCTTTTCTTTCAATAGTTTAGAAGGGGCTTTTGGGCAAAGGCTATACTCAATAGGGGGAGCAACGTGCTTGTTAGTAATTTAAAATCCTTATACTAAACAGCTAAGCTCGAAATATAAGCCTTTAGCGCTAGACTCTTAAGACTAAGCTTTTAAAGTGAAATTCAAGATAAAAGGGAGTAAGTAAGGTGAAAAATTTATTAGATTTAAGTGCATTATTATCATTAATACTATCAACAAGCGTGCTCGCTAATTAAGGTGGCACATCGAATGAAACAACTTCTCCAGAGCTTTCAGCTAAAGACATGTACATTGTTGCAGGGTATTGAATTAATGGTATATACCCACTTTTGAACGCTACGCATCAGGCAGGCTTTTATCTAAGGTTTTTAATGAACGCAAAAACAAGCCTAGACCACCAATGGCCAGGACTAAAATCACAATTAAATCGAAAGAGGTCATGGTTCTAAAACTAAAGCGAAGAGACGATATCACGCCAAAAATTAACGCAACAATAGAACCGATGGATAAAATCCAACCAAGAATATTTTTGCCATTATAAAAAATTAAGGCCACACCCAACATGAAAGGGATCATAATCATGCCACTGGTAATATTTACCATGCCACCCATTGCTGAAAAACCATAAAGGCGCATGCCCATTCCAAAGCTCGAGGTAACGTGTATGGCATTAAGTAGCATGTAAAAACCACCACACATCATAACTAACCCTAAAAAAAAGAGTCCTAAACCACCTGAAGTTCCGCCAGCACCTTTCATATGAATTCCCTATTTTTTCAATAGTCTAATTGAATAAGAATAATGAGGTTAAGTTAACATGCTAAAGCTAATATGCCAAACGCCAAAAGCATATTTAGTCATGCAGTGATATCAATGGCGGTACGGCGCTACTGAGTATTAAAATTTGAATTAGCAATTACCCTAAAGTGTATCGTTTGTTTTTACTATCAGTATTTTTAGTTAGTTCTTTGAGTAAAATAATCCATGATTACAGACAAAGCCTTTTAAAACGGTGTTTATACCAGATAAGTTTGTATTATAGTGCATATAATCAAATGTTAATTAATAATGTAATTTTTTATAGGTTTAGGGATTGTAATCATAAAATGTAAATGAAACAATGAAACTTCACATCATCGACATTTATATTCATATTTTTCGATTTTTTAGACTAAAATTACTTTGATTGCTTTTTCCTCCTCTCTTTGTGAAAAACTATTCTTTTTATTTTGTCCGCTTTTTCAATTTTTTAGGATTTATTATGACAGACCTTCGACAGCAAGCGCTTGATTACCATGCCTTACCAACACCGGGTAAAATTAGTGTTTCGCTCACCACTCCTGCAGAAACTAGTCATGATCTTTCTTTGGCCTATAGCCCTGGTGTAGCTGAGCCTGTCCGTGCAATTGCCGAAAACCCAGAAGATGTTTACAAATATACGGCAAAGGGTAATACGGTAGTGGTTATAAGTAATGGTACGGCTATTTTAGGTTTAGGTAATTTAGGCCCTATGGCGTCAAAACCTGTTATGGAAGGTAAAGCTTTACTCTTTAAGCGCTTTGCCAATATTGATTCATTCGACATCGAAGTAAAGCATAAAACAGTCGATGAATTTGTAAACACTGTTGCAAATATTGCAGACAGTTTTGGTGGTATTAATTTAGAGGACATAAAAGCGCCAGAATGTTTTGCTATTGAAAAAGCGCTACAAAAACGTTGTAAAATCCCTGTATTTCATGACGACCAGCACGGCACCGCTATTGTAACAGCGGCAGGAATGATTAACGCCCTAGACATTCAAGGTAAAGACATTTATCGAGCTAGCATTGTTTGTTTGGGAGCTGGCGCTGCTGCAGTAGCTTGTATGGAGTTATTGATTAAATGTGGTGCCCAGCGTGAAAATATTTATATGTTAGACAGAAAAGGTGTTATTCACACCAGGCGTGATGACTTAAATGAATATAAAAAGCTTTTTGCTAATAATACCGACAAACGTACATTAGAAGATGTTATTGAAGGTGCAGATGTTTTTGTTGGTGTATCAGGGCCAAACTTACTGTCGGCTGAACATGTTAAGTTAATGGCAGACAAACCAGTTATTTTCGCTTGCTCTAACCCTGATCCAGAAATAAAGCCTGAGTTAGCTTTAGCGACCCGTTCAGATGCTATCATTGCAACAGGACGTTCAGACTACCCTAACCAAGTAAATAACGTCTTATGTTTTCCATTTATTTTTAGAGGGGCATTAGATGTTCGTGCTTGTACTATTAATGATGAGATGAAAATAGCGGCAGTGCATGCTATTCGAAGTATTGCCAAAGAGCCTGTTCCTGAAGAGGTGCTAATTGCTAGCGGCGCTAAGTCACTTGCTTTTGGGCAAGATTATATTATTCCTAAGCCGATGGATCCTCGCTTATGTGCAAATGTTGCTAAAGCAGTTGCGCAAGCGGCAGTTGATTCAGGCGTAGCAGCGTTACCTATGCCCGAAAAATATATGCTATAACGTAGCAAGGGCTAAGATTAGTCTAATCTTATATTATCTTAGTAAAGTAAACCTTATAGGTTTGCTTTAAAAGGATATTGTAAAGTAATGTCACTTCACTGTGCCGTATCCTTTTTTATATCTATTGGTAGTGTAAGTTATACATTTAACCCGTTATTATTTCGAAAGGAACACCCTTATGGTTGTAAGTGATCGTTTATCTTTACACTCCACTATAATGAAAATTTTGGTTGTAACGTTCTTCTGTTTTTTTTCATTTGCGTGTTCAAGTCAAGCACAGCCCAAAAAAACTATAGAGAAAGAGACTGTTCAAGCAAATGCTAGTTGGATTTCTGTTAAAGTAATTTTTTTAGAGTTTGAAGGAGGCTTTTACGGCTTAGTAACAAATGAAGGTGAAAAATTACTGCCGATGAACTTAGGCCCCGAATATAAAGTCGCTAATACTAAACTCAAAATACAAGGTAAAAAAATTGAAGGTATGATGACCATTCAGCAGTGGGGAACGCCTTTTAAAATAGCACAAATAGAACTTGTTTCAAAAGGTGAAAATAAAAACAAAGCAAGTCATAAGTAATGCTAACGATTTTACTTTTTTACTGACAAGTTAACGGTTGCTTTAAAGTTGTTAAATACGTGTAGCCATCAATATATTGAATTTGATAAAGTTCTTGATAATCACTATCACTCATTTCTGGAATCACTGCGCCCGTTAACATTTCAATTAACTGTGGTGTGGTGTTGCTGTGCCCAACGACTAGTACGTTTTGCTCACCTTCTCTGAGCTTTAGAGCTAAAATCATCAAGTTATCTGGCAAGTAATTATTAATTACTAATTTTTGCTGACTAGCAATCGGGTTTGCAGTCGCCATACTGCGTAATGTTGAAGTGCTATAAACTTTTTCAATCTTAGCCTCTTCGAGAATTTTTGCTAATTGGTGTGCTCTAACTTGACCGCACCGGGTTAGTGATGGGTTAGACTGATTCGCTTCTTTTTCGGCGTGGCGAACTAAGTAAACGGTATGTGTTTGAGCAGCATATGCTGACGTGGAAAAATAAAGTGCACAAGCACTTATTATAAGTAAAATTCGTATCATAACCCTTGCTCCTTTAAAGTGTGTTACATCTATACCATAACAGAAAAAAAGCAAGGTACAACTGAAAATTTTTCATTTATTTATGTAAATTTAGCCGTCATTAATTGCCAATTTTTTTGTTGTGCTATTAAGTTTTTCTTTATTTCTAAATATTGACTATGCAATTCAGAGCGTTCAACGTCCTGCATTACTTGTTCGCTTTTAGCATACAATAAAGCTTTCTTGATCTGATAAAAGTCATTAATTTTTTTGATAAGTAAATCATACTCTTGTTGTAAGATGATGATGGTATTTTCAGTATCAGGTTGTGACACTAATTTTTCTTTCGCACGTTTTAACGTCATGGCCAATTTAGCTTTTTCTATTTTATCCTGCGGAACTTTCCTAAGCTTTTTAGCTAAGCCTAAATAAGAGCAAGACTTGATTAGCCATTTTGTAGGATCGAAGTCCCACCACTTAATACCGTTGCGGTAATCATTTTCAAAAATATGGTGATAATTATGATAACCCTCACCAAATGTAAGTAACGCTAGAATGCCATTATCACGCGCTGTATTTTTATCTGTATAAGTTTGCTTACCCCAAATGTGGGCTAAAGAATTGATAAAGAATGTAGTATGTTGACTTAGTACGAGTCTTAAAAAGCCAGCTAATAATAAGCTATTAATAATATCGCCATGCCATAGGCCAAATAAAATAGGCACACCTAAATTCATGGTGAATGCTAATAAAGTGTAATATTTATGTTGCCACATAACGATAGGATCTTTTTGTAAATCTCTTACGTTTTTATAATCGTGATATGCATGTGCATGATAATCTCTGCACATCCACCCTATATGAGAATACCAAAAGCCCATTTTCGCTGAATAGGGGTCTTTATCGTTTTTATCGACATGTTTATGGTGAATTCTATGATCAGAAGACCAATGTAATATACTATTTTGAAAAGAAAATGCACCACCTAAAGCATAAATAAATCGGATACTCCAATGAGCTTCATAGGTTTTATGTGACCACAGGCGATGATATCCAGCTGTTATTGACATACCACAATAACAAAAACAGGCTAGCGCAAATAATATTTCGGTCATATCAAAGCCTGTCGTAAACGCCCTATATGGAAAAGCGATCGCGGCAACCATAAATGTAAATATAAAAAAGAAGACGTTAAGTTTGAGTATAGGGGGTTTTTTCATGCGAATATTATCTCTAAATAATGGGAAATTTTTAGTGTACACGTGTACACCATAAATAGTTTACCTAACTGTCCATACCAGTCAAGTATTCTTTAAAGCTATATGGATAAAATGTCACAAGGGGTGCGTATAAAAGAAGATTCTAGTATGATATTCCATGTCATAGTTATTTTTGAAAGGTAAAAAGATGGTTGGTGTAAGAGCACAGCAAAAAGAAAAAACAAGGCGACTATTAATTGATGCAGCACTTAATCAGCTTAGCTCTGAACGAAGCTTTTCAAATTTAAGTTTACGTGAAGTGGCCAAAGAAGCGGGGCTAGCACCTACTTCTTTCTACAGGCACTTTCGTGACATGGATGAATTAGGTTTAACATTAGTAGATGAAGCGGGTTTAACGCTTAGGCAGTTGATGCGTCAAGCTAGACAACGTATTGCTAAAGGCGGCTCGGTTATTCATATTTCAGTACAAACGTTCATGGAGCTTATAGAAAGCAACGGTAATGTTTTCCAGCTATTACTCATAGAGCGCTCTGGAACATCGGCTGCATTTAGAGCCGCGGTAACACGAGAAATACGTTATTTCACGATGGAATTAAGAGATTATCTGGAGAAAGAAAATAACTTGGTTCCAGAAGTTGCTTATTTACAAGCACATGCCGCTGTAACAATAGTATTTAGTGCAGGTTCAGATGCATTAGATATAAAAAACAAGGCTGAACTGAACGTGTTATCTGAGCAAACGGTGCAACAATTGCGCTTTATTGCACGGGGTGCTGCAGATTTTAATGAACGTTATTTACCCAAAAAAAGTAGCTAAGATATAGGGGCTGTTAATCTTTCAGTTTATAGCAGAGGCTAAAATGAAAGTTCAACATACCCTAAGACTAATCTTTATTTAATTCAACTGGCATGACTTGCACACGTTCTATTTTTTACGTTTAAGTAAAACACCTGTTTCTATGTGATGCGTATAGGGAAATTGATCAAATAAAGCAAACCTTTCAATGGTATGTGTTTCTACTAGGGTTTTTAAATTCTGTTTTAACGTCTCTGGATTACAAGAAATATAGATAATGGTTTCAAAGCGACTGACTAACTCCACACTGTCGGCATCTAGTCCCGCTCTTGGCGGATCGACTAATACTGTGTCGTAGCTGTATTTTGTCAGGTCAAACCCTTCAAGCCGTCTAAACTCTCGCTCGCCATTCATCGCTTGGCTAAAGTCTTCACTCGACATTCGAACAATATCTAAGTTGTTAATATTGTTTGCTTCAATGTTTATTTGCGCCGACTTAACTGAAGTTTTAGATATTTCGGTAGCTAAAACACGATCAAAGTTTTGTGCTAAGGCAATACTGAAATTACCATTACCACAATAAAGCTCGATTAAGTCACCTTTTGCACCCTCTGTAATTTGCTGAGCCCATAACAACATTTTTTGGTTAACTTCACCATTTGGTTGAGTAAAGCTATTTTCAACTTGCTGATAAGTATATGATTTATTGCCTATAATTAGACTTTCCATAACATAATCTTTATCAATAATAACTTTTTGTTTTTTGGCTCTACCTATAATGTCGGTTGGTACTGTTTTGCAAAGTCTCTCTTTAAGCGATTTTGCTTCTAGTTCCCAAGTTTCATCAAGAGGTTTATGGTACAGAAGGCTGATTAATAACTCTCCCTTTAGGGTAGAAAGAAAGTCAACTTGAAATAGCTTATAGCGTAATGGCTTGATGTGCTTTATCTCTTTCAATAAAGTTTTCATTGCATCGTTGATAATATCGCTTGCTACAGGAAAGTCCTCAACACGAAACTTTTCTTTTGTTTCTTGATTAAACATTATGTAGTAGAGATCATCGCCATCATGCCAAATACGAAACTCAGCGCGTAAACGATAATTTAGCGGGGCAGAGGTGAAAACGTCATACTTAGGCAACGAAAAATCTTCAAACAACTTAGTTATATAGACTTCCTTATCAGAAAGTTGTTTTTGGTAGTTGCTTGGATGGATATGGCTAAACATGGTATTGCCTTAAATAGGAATTAAAAAGTATTAGGGTAATTACTAGTGCGGGACACCTTCCGCTAGTTTACAAAAATGAAAAGAATGGGTGAGGCTAAAGTAATTGGCGCAGATTTTAACGTCAGTTCTCACTTTGTCTAGTAAAAGTGTCATTTTAGTTAATTGTTATATCAATTACCAATTTATACCAATTCCATTAAATGATTGACCACTTGCGTTTATTAAATCGAGCTTAGGTTAAATAGCCATCAGAAAAAAAGCATGACCTTAATTCGTAATGAATAAGGTTCATGCTTTATCAATGGTTGCTATTTTAACTAATTATGAATTCAGTTTCTCAAAAGAGTTACTGGCATATGTAAATAGCGTACATTGTTAATTAATCATCTTTTGCTGGGCGCTCTTTAGCTTCTCTTACTTTTAAAGTACGTTGCTGGAACTCAGAATCATTTAAAGCGACGATAGTGTCTTCCATTGCACTTGCAGATATTTCTACAAATCCAAACCCTCTTCTTTTACCTGTATGCTTGTCTTTCATTAAACGTACAGAATGAACTTTAGCATGTTCTGAAAATAGGGCCTTCACAGTAGACTCATTTGCTTTATAAGGTAAGTTACCTACATAAAGGGTTTTTACTTGTGCTGAAGAGGCAATTGCATTTTCCATCAATTCAGCAAGCATAGGAGATATTGCTACAGCGATAAGAACAGCTAATGCAGCGATAATAGAGGTGATGGACGTTACCGTATTAAAAACAAAAAATGTAATTGCGGCTAGTATTAGCGCAACGACAAGAGTAGAACCTTGTGGAAATTTCATTATGAATACCTAATTGTAATTGAAAATTATTTTATAATAGAGTTAGATAGACGATATAAATAAAGCAAAATACATATCGTAACACTATGTTACGCACCTTTTATTAATGTGCAACCTGAAAATGTAAATTAGAAGCACGATTAGTCTAAGTTATTGACTAATTTACGAGATAACAAGGCAATAATTTAAATAAACCAGATTTATTTGTCATCAAATTTATAGCTAATAGAGACATTAATAACCATTAAGTGCAAAAAACTAGCGATTGAAATTAAACTTCAAAATAACCCTTGCGCTCATTAAATTAATCTATACAATGCGCATCCAGTTCCAAGGGGTTCAG
>CAWVWK010000049.1:0-16001 GCA_963933725.1 uncultured Colwellia sp. | reverse complement strand
CACGCTAGTCATGATGTTCATGCTATGATGAGTGACATATCTAATAGCATGTCCGATTCAACTGATAATTGCTGTTCTAAAAACTGTAGTTGCTTTGCTAACGGCTGTTCTAGTGCTTTATCATTCATTATTGACACTAGTACTAATGCACATTTTACGTCATCAGAAAAAATCCTTTCAAATAATGATTTAATCCTAAATCAACAGTCTACTTCTTTATTTAAGCCCCCAATAACTGCCTAATAGCGGCATCATTGCGTCCAAAATTTGTCTTTTATTCTTGCTGCAGCTTCTTACTCGTTTGATAAAAAGACAATTCATTAATTATTTAATACTTACATATTAATACTACAATTGATTGAGTGTTACTCCTTGGGGGAGTCATGTTTTCAAAATCTATATATTTTAAGGCAATAATATACCTTACATTTATAACGAATTTACTCGCAACATTATTGTTTTCTCGTGCTGCGTTTTCATCTGTCATAGATAGCAATGGGCTGCTAACTTTTGAGGGAAGTATTGAATTTTCTCAAAAAAATGACCCTTGGCTGACAGGTAATATTCATCAACAAAATGCCATTAAAGCGATGAGTGTCGCGGTTAATACCTTACCAGATCCTAAAATATCGATAGGATTAGCTAACTTACCGACAGATGGGTTTAGTTTCCAACAAGAAGGTATGACACAAGCCAAGGTTGGAATATCTCAAGTTTTCCCTCGTGGAGATACACTATCGATTAAAGGAGAACAGTTGAAATTGGAAAGTGAGTCTTTTGTTTATCAAAGAAAAGATCGCGCTGCAAAAGTTGCCGTAACGGTTGGTAGTTTGTGGTTAGATGCTTATAAAGCGCAAGAAAGTATCGTTTTAATTAATAAAAACCGAGCACTTTTTGAAAAGTTAGTGGATGTTGCAGAAGCAAGCTACTCTTCGGCTTTAGGGAAAACAAGACAACAAGATATTGTGCGAGCGCAACTAGAGCTGACGAGATTGGAAGATCGCCTAGATGTTTTAGCTCAACAAAAAAGCCATTTCGATGGCATGTTATCGCAATGGTTATCACAATTTACACCTGAGCATAATGGTCAACCAAGTCGTTCAATGAAAACGACTTTGCAACTTCAACAGATATCGTTGAGCAAGCAGTTACCTGAAATTGCACTGGTAAATCGCAAGGTTGTTTTAAACAAAACTTGGTTGCCTACCAGCGAATTAGCGCGATATATTGCTAGTCATCCATCGCTGGTTGCTATTGATAAGAAGATAAAAGCGACAAAAATAGGCATTAAAATGGCTGAGCAAAAATACAAGCCAGAATGGGGGGTAAATGCTAGCTATGGATATAGAGACGATGATCTGTTGGGTAATAGTCGGGCGGATTTATTTTCAGTTGGGGTGAGTTTTGACTTACCACTTTTCACCGATAATAAACAAGACTATGAAGTTAAGTCAGCTACCTCTAGTACTGAAGCCATAAAAACTGAAAAGCTCATTTTGATGAGAAAATTACTTGCTTCATATGCTAGTGCTAAAGGGCGCTTACTGCGTTTAAATAATAGGCAGAGCTTATATGAAAATAAGTTACTGCCGCAAATACACGACGAGGCTGAAGCTTCATTAACGGCCTATACAAACGATAATGGAGACTTTTCTGAGGTCGTTCGCTCAAGAATTGCAGTGTTAAATGCTGAAATTGATGAGTTAACGCTGAAAGTCGAAGAGAATAAGTTAATACTAGAGCTCAATTATATGTTTGTTGGTAGCGAAAAGAATATGGCTTATCAAGAGCCTTTAAAAAGTGTAGAACAGCATCATCAAGCTATTGTGATGGTAGGAGAAAAAGAATGAGTCAACGTGTTAATACAATTTTAACCAGCCTATTAATAGGTATAGTGCTTGGTGCACTTATCGTAATGGGAATACTTCGACTATTGGCGGATGTAGCCTCAGAGAAGACAAACTCACCTGCTATGGCACAGGTTAAGCCACTATATTGGGTAGCTCCCATGGACGCTAATTACAAACGAGATAAGCCCGGTAAGTCACCTATGGGGATGGACTTGGTTCCTGTGTTTGATGGTGGAGGCAAAGGCCCCGATGAAGGTGTAGGAACAATACGAATAGCGGCAAATGTTATTAATAATTTAGGTGTAAGAACAGCACTAGTTGGTTATAAACCATTAGAGACTGAAATTAAAACAGTAGGCTATGTAACTTATGATGAAGATAAACTTATTCATATCCACCCGCGTGTAGAAGGTTGGATAGAAAAACTTCATGTAAAAGTAATTGGTGCTAAAGTTAATAAAAAACAGCCCCTTTATGCCATTTATTCACCCGAATTAGTGAATGCGCAAGAAGAGTTGTTATTGGCATTAGAACGCCAAAATAGTCGATTGATTAGCGCTGCAGAAAACCGCTTAGTGGCCCTGCAACTGCCAAAAAAATCCATTGCTCAACTAAAAAGAACTAAGCAAGTTCAGCAAACCATTACGTTTTATTCTCCACAAAATGGGGTAGTAGAAAACTTAAAAATTCGTGAAGGATTTTTTGTAAAACCAGGCTCAACGTTAATGTCTATTGGCGACTTATCAGAAGTGTGGGTGGAAGGTGAGGTTTTTGAGCGTCAGGCGGGTCAAGTTAAAATGGGCACACCAGTTACCATGACGCTCGATTACTTACCAGGAAAAACTTGGCAAGGAAAGATTGATTACATTTATCCAACATTAGAAGAAAAAACCCGAACAGTGAAAGTACGTATTCGGTTTAAAAATGAAGCAGGGGAGTTTAAGCCCAATATGTTTGCCCAAATTACAATTCATACAATGGCTGATGAACATGTTCTTTCTATTCCTAAAGAAGCGCTCATTAGAACAGGGCGTCAAGATAGAGTTGTTCTTGCGTTGGGAGAGGGAAGTTTTAAGTCGGTAGCAGTTTCTGTAGGTCGGCAGGGTACAGAACGAGTTGAGATAATTGACGGGGTTCATGAGGGTGAGAGCGTTGTTAGCTCTGCACAGTTTTTACTTGATTCAGAGTCGAGTAAATCATCAGACTTTAAACGAATGAGTACCGAAGTTTCTGACTCGAATGAAGCACAAATTTTTACAGGTAACCAAGTAAACAAACAAAGTGTTGCTTTTGCCTCGACTACGGGAACCATTAATTCATTAATGATAGGGCACGATATGATTACTATAAGTCGTGCTGCTATTGAAAAGTGGGGAAGACCTGCTGCAACAGTAGACTTTATAGCGACTAAAGGTGTCAACCTTGAAGGGTTATCTGCCAATATGGAAGTTGCATTTACTTTTGAAGTTAGAGATGGGCAATTCTTTATCACAAAAATAACCCCACTCATGAAGGGGCGAGAGTTAAATCATGATAAGAACAAGCCAGGTAACTCAAATCAGTCAAGTGACTCTAATATAAATCAGTCGGATAGAGGGTAATTATTATGATTACTTCTATTATTCGCTGGTCGGTGGGGAATCGATTTTTTGTGTTACTTGCCACTTTTATATTGATTGTTGCGGGTATATATTCAGTCACTAAAACGCCTATTGATGCACTTCCCGATTTATCAGATGTGCAAGTGATTATTAAAACGAGCTATCCAGGTCAAGCTCCACAAGTTGTTGAAGATCAGGTCACTTATCCACTAACAACAGCAATGTTATCAGTTCCAGGGGCTGTTACCGTTCGAGGTTACTCCTTTTTTGGTGACTCATATGTATATGTCATTTTTAATGAAAATATCGATCTTTATTGGGCTCGCTCTCGGGTACTTGAGTATTTAAGTCAAGTTGCGCCCAACCTACCTCGTGATGCCCGTCCACAACTAGGCCCTGATGCTACAGGCGTTGGCTGGGTATATTTGTACGCATTAACAGATAAAACAGGGCAACATGATTTAAGTCAATTACGCAGTATTCAAGACTGGTTCTTGAAATATGAACTCCAAATGTTACCAGGAGTCTCTGAAGTCGCGGCTCTTGGTGGAATGGTTAAACAATATCAAATACGAGTGAACCCTGAAAAACTTCGAGCTTTTGGTATACCGCTTTCTCATATTCAAATGGCTATTAAGCAGGGGAATCAGGAAATTGGTGCTTCGGTTATTGAAATGGCTGAAGCGGAATATATGGTTAGAACAACGGGTTACCTTAAAAGTGTTGAAGACATAGAGCATCTTCCGCTTGGTGTTAATAAAAATGGTACTCCACTACTTTTAAAAGATGTCGCAGATATAGGTACAGGCCCACAAATGCGCCGAGGCATTGCCGAGCTTAATGGTGAAGGAGAGACCGTTGGTGGGATTGTGGTTATGCGTTTTGGGGAAAATGCACAAAAAGTGATTAAAGGTGTAAAAGAAAAGTTAGAGCAACTTAAAAAAGGCTTACCTGAAGGTGTTGAAATAGTTCCCGTATATGATCGCTCTTCTTTAATAGAAAGCGCTACTGATAATTTAACGAGTAAACTATTAGAAGAATTTATCGTTGTGGCGTTAGTGTGTGTTATTTTCTTATTTCATGTTCGCTCATCATTGGTTGCTATTGTAAGTTTGCCTGTAGGGATATTAACGGCATTTATCGTAATGCACTTGCAAGGACTTAATGCGAATATTATGTCACTAGGTGGTATTGCTATCGCCATTGGCACCATGATAGATGGTGCTATTGTCATGATAGAAAATATGCATAAGCACATGGAAAGGAAACCGTTAACGAGAGATAATCGTTGGGAAATAGTTGTAGCGTCGGCCAGTGAAGTTGGTCCTGCTTTATTCTTTAGCTTATTAATTATTACGGTTAGCTTTGTTCCAGTTTTTACTTTAGAGGCCCAAGAAGGGCGAATGTTTGCACCGTTAGCATTTACTAAAACGTATGCAATGGCAGCATCTGCAGCATTAGCGATTACACTTGTACCTGTTCTTATGGGGTACTTTATACGGGGTAAAATTTTACCGGAGCATAAAAACCCTGTGAATCGCTTATTAACTTTTATTTATCTCCCCGCATTAAAAACGGTTCTTCATTTTCCAAAATCGACTGTAGTTACCGCATTGGCAGTATTTGTTATTGGTGTATATCCACTTGATAAAATGGGTAGTGAATTTATTCCACCACTTGATGAAGGTGATTTAATGTATATGCCAACAACCTATCCAGGAATTTCTATAGGTCAAGCTCGTCAGTTGCTTCAACAAACGGACAAGCTAATCAAAACAGTTCCAGAAGTTAAAACTGTGTTTGGTAAAGTAGGGAGGGCAGAAACAGCAACCGACCCTGCGCCTTTGACAATGATCGAAACCTTTATTCAATTAAAACCTCGTTCTCAGTGGCGAGAAGGTGTTACCACTGAACATTTAAAAAATGAACTGGATTCGTTAGTCAAGCTCCCAGGTGTCACCAATGCCTGGGTGATGCCCATAAAAACACGTATTGATATGTTAGCAACAGGTATTAAAACCCCTGTGGGCATTAAAGTTTCTGGACCTGATTTATCAATTATTCAAGAGGTTGGAAAGCAACTAGAGTTAATTTTAAAGAATGTACATGGAACGGCATCTGTTTATTCCGAGCGTGTTGCAGGAGGACGGTATATTAAAGTGGATATTAATCGTGCTAAAGCGGCTCGTTATGGATTAAATATCGCTGAAATTCAGCAAGTCGTTGCTACCGCAATTGGAGGGGTGAACATAGCTAAAACCGTCGAAGGTTTAGAGCGTTACCCCTTGAATTTACGTTATCCACAAGATTATCGAGATTCACCTGAACAGTTATCTTTATTACCTATTGTTACGGCCAGTGGTATGCGTATTTCATTAGGTGATGTTGCTCAAATCTTGATTGAAGATGGTCCTCCTGTAATTAAGTCAGAAAATGCCAAATTAAATGGTTGGTCATTTGTTGACATTGAAGGGGGCGATGTAGGTTCCTACGTTGTCGAAGCGAAAAAGGTTGTTGAAAATAAGCTGAAACTGCCAGCAGGTTATTCTATTTCTTGGGCAGGGCAATATGAGTACATGCAAAGGGCAAAAGCTAAATTGCTTTATGTTGTGCCTTTGACGTTGTTTATTATTATCATTTTACTTTATTTAAACTTTAGAAATATTATCGAAGTTGCAATCATTATGGGTACTTTGCCATTTGCCATGATAGGGAGTATCTGGTTAATGTACTTAGAAGGATTTCATTTTTCAGTTGCCGTCGGTGTTGGCTTTATTGCATTAGCAGGGGTAGCAGTAGAAATTGGAGTTATTATGCTAGTCTATTTAAATTCAGCTTACCAAGACATGACGTTAAAACATCAAAAGCTTAACCGTTTAATATCTAAATCTGATGTTCTTGAGTCGGTTTTGCAAGGAGCTGGCTTGCGCGTTCGACCTGTAATCATGACATCGGCAGCCGTTATTGTGGGGTTATTGCCTATTTTATATGGTACAGGTACAGGTTCTGAGGTTATGAGTCGTATTGCTGCGCCAATGATTGGGGGAATGCTAAGTGCAGTTATTTTATCCTTGCTTGTACTACCAACAATTTTTTACTTGTGGCGCGTATCATCGATTAAGCATTAAGTGATAGCCTTTAGCATTATCTTTCACCATAGTTAAAGGACACTTTGATGTTAAGTGTCCTTTAACTTAATGTGTAATTCACTTTACTGTTAGTGCATTTTCTTAAGGTAGAAATATTTATTAATATTTTGGGTAATCATATCTAAGTGGTTTTTAAAACGATGCTCCCTTTGTTTTTACTTTTTTATTTTCGAACATATATAGGATGAAAAGTAACGTACTTGAAATAAACCGAGGGAAATATGTGTCAATGTAAATAAACGGTTGCATAGCATACTCTAAGTCCTTATTTTTACTTTCAAGCATTTACCCATTTGGGTCAAGCCCCTTTACTCTCATTGACGCAAAGGTAGGCCTTACGACTGAGGGACCCCTACAGAAATAATGAGTAAGTGCTTGAAATTTACTAGTGTGTGATTCACAAATAAACAAAAAACAAAAAACAAAAAACAAAAAACAAAAAACTAACAAAGTACCAGTATTATGAAGCTATTATCAAATTTACTTACCCTAGATTCAACCTTTAAGTGCAGCAATAAGAAGCTCCGATTATAGCAACCAAAAAGATACAGATAGCTCTACTAAGTTCGGTTTTGAGTGGCAACCTATTAATGCTTTACTAACGCGTGCAACATCTGCGGAAGGATTGAGAGCGCCAAGTAATGCAGTGTAATTATACGCCTGTTGCAGGTAGTGCCAAATTAGAAGCAACTGTTAAAGTTGCTGCGACTCAATGGGAAGGTAACCCAGCTTTTTTAAGATGATTCGAATACAATTAACTATCCTTATGATCTAGCCGGTCAATATTGGTATGCTAAATTTAGCGCTAAGTTCTAAACTTTAAGTAAACGATAAGTTCTTAGTTTGAGATAAGACATAAGCTGAGAGTTTTAAAATATAAAAAAGCAACCCTAGGGTTAATGGCTTTTTAGTTGTTTTTAATATTGTTTATAGCAGGCGCTATAAACAGCTTGTAATTACAAAAAGGCTATCAGCTTTATCTTTAAAGCGTTTTCTTTAAAGCGTTTTCTTTGAGTTTCTGTAAGGCTTGCTCGGTTGCTCGAGTGATATCTTGGGATAAGTTTTCACGTTCTTGACTGGGCATATAGAAAATCATATCAACATCATGTCGTATATAGCGAGGAGTAAGCTTATTTAACACAATACAAAATAAGTCATCAATAAAGTCGTCACTGTAATGTGAGGAAAGATCTTTTTCAACAAAATACTCTAGTACTAATTTTTCATTATAGTTATGAATATCCTCAGAAATTGTCATGTAAGATAACACCTCTAAAACGACCAAAAATAGTGAAGAGTATAAATTCGTATAATGTATAAATTTGTTCATAACCATTGAGCATTGCTCGATAATGATTAAACTTGAATCAATTTATTAGCATCGTTAGTTAGCTAAAGGGCAAGTTCTACTACCATTTCTTTTAACTCGTCTTTTGATATAGAGTTACTATGGTTTTTATCGAAACGATTAAAAATAGTTTCGCACATACGTATACCCTTATCCTGCAGAAGTACATCGATTAATTCTGCAAACTCGGAACGATTAATTACACCATCTTTATCAACATCAAATACTTCAAATAATTCATCTACCCACTGATTTAATTCCATTATGCGCTCCATTTATTATGTATTGTTGTGAATTGGATATTGCTGATTAAACAGAGTAAAACTTTGTTTAACGAACATTGCTATGGCCTACATAAGTAATATTTTAAGCCGAGAATATCTCGTTTACTTATTATGCCTTTTCTATGCTAAATGCTTCATACAAATATCCAGACCTATTTGAATATTAGCGTTAAATTTGAAATTAGGGAACCTAATCAACAATAAAAATTGATTATTTTTGTTATTTTTATTATCTCAAGAACAAATTTAGTTAAAAGGCTTAAATAAAAGAAATTAAAGTAACAATAATCAAGTAAAGTGCAATTATACAAAATGGTTTAATAAAAACCAAAGAATACAATGGAATGTATGTAAGATATTCAGTAAAGTATGTAAGATATTCAGTAAAATATGATAGTCATTTTTTAAAGAACAGCCCTACTATAAAAATAAAAGGATTAAGCATGAAAGCTTGGATGTATTTTGGGATATGTGCAGGAGCGCTGAGTTTATTTAACTCAATAAGTGTTAATGCACAAGAAGGAAAGATCAACATTGAGAATTGCCATTTAGATGGTATAAAACAACAAGTGCAATGTGGAACACTTATTGTGCCTGAAAACTATGATAAACCAGCAGGAGAGACTGTTTCTATTAATTTTGCAGTATTACCCGCTATCGATAATAGTGAAAATAAAACGCCCCTTATGTTTTTAGCTGGCGGCCCTGGTCAAGCAGCTGTAGAGCTTGCCTCAGGGCTTAAACGTGTTTTTAATGAAGTGAGAAAAACACGCGATTTAATTTTAGTAGATCAACGTGGAACAGGTAAGTCATCACCATTACAATGTGAATCAGACTACGAACAAAATATCTATTCCTTAATTCCTGAAGAGATGTCAAATGATGAAATCACCGAATGTATTGAGAGCTTTGATGTCGATTTAGCACAGTTTAATAGTGAAAATGCGATTAGAGACTTCGATGCGGTAAGAGAAGCACTTGGCCATAAAAAAATTAATATTTATGGTGGTTCTTATGGAACAAGAGCTGGTTTAGTATATATGCGTCTTTTCCCAGACTCGCTTCGTAGTGTTGTGCTAGATAGTGTCGGCCCAATCGAAGTGCCTATTGGCTTATTTGGGCAAAGTATTTCACGCTCTTTTGATTTACTAATAGAGCATTGTAATGAAGAAGTTGCGTGTCAATCTGCATTTCCTGATCTTGGTAATGAGTTTCAAGTATTAGTTAATCGACTAGAGAAAGCTCCTGTATCTGTTGATATCGCCCATCCTCGTTTAGGCACGCAAACAAAGTTTAGAATCAGTAAGGGGAAATTGCTTGGTGCAATAAGGCTACAATTATATGGTGTAAGTGGGCGCTCACTTGTTCCTTTGGTTATACATCAAGCATACTTAGGGAACTTTATGCCACTGGCAGGGCTTATAGCTCAAACAGAAGGGGATATGGGAATGTATACGGGGTTAACCTTAAATATTTTGTGTAATGAAGACTTCCCACGTATTAGCGAAGAGCAATTTATCCAAGACGCTGACAACCCTTTTGGTAAAGGTGAATCACATCAAGCTCTAAAAGAAGCCTGCGCTAAATGGCCTAAATACCGCCCAGATGAAGCTTTTTATCAAAGCGTGACAGCCGATATTCCAACCTTGATTCTATCAGGCGAACTTGACCCGGTTACTCCACCAAGTAATGGTGATAAAACAGCAGCGACTTTACCAAACAATCATCATATTGTTGTTAAAAACTCTAGCCATACGGTTGCTATGAGTACTTGTGCAAGCGATATCGTCAATGAGTTTTTAACCTCTCTCAAGCCTAAAGAATTAGATGAAAGCTGTCTTGAAGATATTCCAGCGGAATCCTTCTTAACCAATTTAAATGGTGGTGATGCGAATGCGATCAATGCCTTAGAAGAAAAAACAGCACTGGAAAGTAATGAAGTAAAGGGAGAGACTGAAAATGATTGAAGTTCATGATTTAAGGAAAAGCTTTGTGATACCCAAAGCACACATTTTACAAAAACAAAAACCAGGCATTGTCGCTCTTGATGGCTTATCTTTTGAGGCCAAAGACGGTGAAATTACTGGAATACTCGGGCCAAATGGTGCGGGTAAAACCACCTGTTTACGTACCTTATACGGTTTATTAAAAGCAGACAGTGGTTATGCTCGTATTGACGGCATAAATGTTTTAGAAAATCCACTTGAGGCTAGAGCAAAATTAGGTATTTTTCCTGACAAGTTTGGTTTATACGAAAGACTAACCGCTTATGAGCAAATCGACTACTTTGCTAGTATTCATGGTTTAAAAGGAGATGCTAAACATCAAGCGATTGAAACCATACTTAACGATTTAGAGATGACAGAGCTAGCGTATCGTAAAACGGCTGGTTTCTCGCAAGGTCAACGAATGAAAGTAACGCTGGCGCAAGCATTGGTTCATCAACCGAAAAACTTTGTGCTTGATGAGCCTACTCGAGGGTTAGATGTAATGAGCACACGTGTTTTAAGAAACTATTTAGCGCGCTTCAAGGAAAAAGGCCACTGCATACTATTTTCTTCTCACGTTATGCAAGAAGTCGCCGCTTTATGCGATCGTGTTATTATTGTTGCCAATGGTAAACTTGCAGCTCAGGGAACCCCCGAGGAGCTTTGTGAACTGGCTGGAGAAAGCCAATTAGAAGAAGCTTTTGTTAAAATCATAGGATCTGATGAAGGAGTTGCAGCATAATGAGTTTATCTTCAACGATTCAATTTAAAGCTTTATTTCTAAAGGAAATTAAAGAAGCATTTCGCGATAAACGCGCCATGATGATGGCGATGACAATGGCGATTATGGCGCCTGTGATGATTTTCGCTATGTCGAAAGTGATGATCAAAGAAGCAGTAGAAACACCCTCTGTTTATGTCAAAGTAATGGGTGCAGAATACGCGCCTAAATTAATGGCTTCATTGCAAAATGAAAATATATTGCGCTTTAAAGATGTCCCTAGTTCAAAGAGGCAGGCATGGGATGATAGAAATATAGAGTTAACCATACCAGCAACTTATAATGAAGATATCCTTTCAGGTAAATCAGTCGATATTTATTTACAAAGTGATTACAGTGAAAAAGCCGCTTTATCACCTATTCGTCGAATTAAATCGACCATCGATGGGCATGCTAGAAGTATTGGTTATAAACGTTTGTTAGTGCGTGGTATCGATGTAAAGTTATTGCAACCGATTAAAGTTATAGAACAAGATACCTCTATGCCAAATAGTAATGCGATGATTGTTTCTATCATGTTAGGTCTTTATTTATTAATGTCTGCGTTCATGTCGGGTCTACCAGTGGCAATTGATGCAAGCGCAGGAGAGCGAGAACGGAACGTACTGGAAATGTTACTTTGTCAGCCTGTTAGTACGGTAAATATAGTTTTAGCTAAGCTAAGCTGCGCTAGTTTAATTGCAGGTATCGGTGTATTACTTACTTTAGGTTTAACTTCTTTTTCAGTAGGATTTGTCGACCTAACTAAAATAGGTGCAAGTTTTAGTTTAGATGCCTACACCGTATCGGCTTTATTATTACTGTTATTACCTATTTGCTTTTTTGCATCGGCTTTACAGTTATTTGTAGCTTTTCAAGCTAAAAACTTTAAAGAAGCCCAATCAATGGTGTCTATGATTATTATGCTACCTGCTATGGTGCCAGTGATTATGATGTTCGTTGATGACAAACCTGAATACTTAGACTGGTTACCTATTAGTGGGCAGTCGCTAATTATGGAAGACTTATTTAAAGGCTTACCGGTAAGCTGGTCGCTAATGGCATTTACTGGCGTTGTGACCATCGCAATGACAACGTTACTTGTGATGCTTATGGCAAAGAAATTAAAGTCAGAAAAAATAGTGCTAGCGTTAAGTTAGGTTAAAGGTTCAAGTTACAAATTAATGAGTTTTTAACTAAAACGAAAAAACCATTTAGGCATATTGCTTAAATGGTTTTTTATTGGATATTAACTGTATTAAATGGCATCAGTGACAAATTAAATGATTAAATTGACTCTGACCCCATCTTGTTTCACCTTTCTAACTAATGCGATGCAGCCTCAACAGATGCTTCTTTCGTTGTAGACTCATTTTTAAAGTGTCTATCAAAAAAGTCCATAATGGTATGGTTTAAATGCACTTTAACCTTTTTACCGCGCATACTGTGTTTACTACCTGGATAAGTCATGAGTTCAAACCGTTTGTTTTCATCTTGCAAGGTCTTTATCAGCTTTGTAGTATTGCTAAATAATACATTATCGTCAGCCATTCCATGATAAATCATTAATGGGCCCTTAAGGTCTTTTGCATAAGGGAAAACACTACTTTGCGTGTAACCTTCGCCGTTAGTTTGTGGTTGGCTTAAGTAGCGTTCAGTGTAATGTGTATCATATAGCATCCAATCGGTGACAGGTGCGCCACTTACACCGGCTTTAAAGTAATCGCCCGCTTTAAACATGGCCATAATTGCCATGTAACCACCGTAAGAGTGGCCAAAAACACCAATGCGCTTAGCATCGACAAAATCTAAAGAGCGTAAGAATTTAACACCGGTAATTTGATCTTGTACTTCAATATTGCCTAGCTCTTTATAAATTGGGAATTCGAACGCTGTTCCACGATAATTTGAGCCACGGTTATCAAGTTGGAATACCACATAGCCTTGTTGAAGCATGTATTGCGTTATATCAGCACCTTGAAACTTATTGGTAACAAGCTGCGCATGAGGACCGCCATAAACGCGAACAATAACCGGGTACTTTTTACCTGGTATCATGTTGTTTGGTTTATATAACTTGTAAAACAATGGTATCGGTTTACTTTTCGCATTAGCATTAACGTCAGTGTTTGACTCGCTAGTTTTCTCTTCAACAAATAGGGTACCAAACTCTGGCTCAATTAATTGCTCATAATATGGCGCTAAAGGGTGAGTTGGCGTTACTTTATTTTCAGCCAACCAAGTAATGTGCTTACCATTGACTTGATGCAAACTCACTTGTTTTGGCGTGTCTATATTTGAAAAGCTATCTAAATAAGTTTTTCCATTACCAGCAAAAGTAATGTGATGTGTACCGCTTTTCTTACTGACTTTAACAACGTGCTCAGGCGACTTCCCATCTAAAGGTACTTTGTAAAGATGAGTTTCTAAAGGTGTGTCAGCACGACCGTTAAAATATAACCAACCGGTTGTTTCATCGATATATTTTAAAGAGTCTACAACCCATTCTCCTTTCGTTAATTGAGAAACGAGATTACCTTTTAAATCGAAGTGATAAAGGTGCTTGAAACCATCCCTTTCAGAAGCCCAAATGAAGCCTTTATCACCTTTTAAGAAACGTAGGTCTTTATGTAAATTAATCCAGTGATCTGACTTTTCAGTGATTAAGGTTTTTTGCTTACGTTTTTTTATATCATAAACTTTGAGCTTTAAGATTTGCTGATTTCTACTTTGCCATTGATACGAAAGACTTTTGCTATCAGGAAGCCACTTTACGCGTGGAATATAAAAGTCATTATCTTTAAAAGTACCGTTAAAAGAGCCATCTTCATCTTCTAACTCAACAAAGCGTGTTTTCTTGCCTTTAATATCGGTAACCGCTAATTTGATATCAACATTATTGGTACCCGTTGCAGGGTATCTTTGTTCAATTAAGTCAATTTTATCGGCATATATTTCGTTACGAATAACCACTTCAACTGGGCTTTCATCTACCTTTAAAAAAGCAATATGCTTCTCATCGGGAGCCCACCAGTAGCCAGTCATTCTGCCCATTTCTTCTTGAGCAACAAATTCGCTCATTCCGTTTTTTATATTCTTACTGCCACCGTCTTTGGTTAATTGAACCTCAGTTGTGGTTGCTATGTTTAAAACAAAGATATTTTCATTACGGATGTAAGAAACATAGTTGCCCTTTGGTGAGAACTTAGCGTCTGTTTCGAAACCTTCTGTTTGCGTTAAACGCTTTGAAGACTTTGAAGGTAGGTGGTAATAGTAAAGATCGCCATTTAGTGGGAATAGTAGTGCACTACCATCGGCAGAGAAATGATATTCCATGATACCAAAACCGTATATACGTTGGCGTTCACGGCGCGCTTTTTCTTCATTTGAAAGTACTTCTGTACCACTAAATAATGATTGCGAATCAACAAGAAGTTTATGCTCATTACTCGCTAGGTTGTATTCCCATAAATCGTAACGATTAAGATCTTCTTTTTTGCCCTGTAGGTAGGTTACGCGAGAACCATCAGGAGAGAATTTTAATGAGCGAGGTGTTTGTCCTGCTAAAGAAGGAGAGCTGTATATTCTATCTATAGTTAGCTCTTTTGCTGTAACTGTTTGCTCTTTGGGCGCTTCTAATTGCTCTTCACTATTGGATGTAGAATAAGGTAGAGCATAGGCTGAAGAAGCTGTTAGCGCACAAGAGAGTGCAACTAACGCTTTTGTTAAGTTTTTTTTCATTGATAATAACCGTTTTAATTTATAATTTTTTGCCAGAACTATTGAGTAATAAAATAAATGTAAAAGCAATATATTTCATTATTATAGTAGTTCTAAGGCATCACTTAATTTTTTAACACCAATAACTTCCATGCCTTCAATTGCTTTTTTAGGCATATTATTAAAAGGCACTATAGCACGTTTAAAACCATGTTTGGCAGCTTCATTAATACGTTCTTGCCCACTTGTAACAGGCCTTATTTCACCCGATAAACCAACTTCACCAAAAATCATTAAATCGTGAGGTAAAGGGTGATTTTTAAAGCTGGATACAAGCGCAAGAATCAGTGCTAAATCGATACTGGTTTCAGTAACTTTTACGCCACCAACAACGTTAACAAAAACATCTTGGTCGTTAAGTTGTAAGCCGCCATGACGATGCAAAATGGCAAGTAACATGGATAGACGAGTTTGATCAGCACCAACCGCGACACGTCTTGGATTACCCAATGCAGAATAGTCAACCAGTGCCTGTATTTCTACTAACAAAGGTCTTGTTCCCTCCCAAAGCACCATCACCACACTACCAGGCGTCAGCTCTTCGCTTCGAGATAGGAAAATTGCTGATGGGTTTTTAACCTCTTTTAAGCCGTTACCTGTCATAGCAAAAACACCTAGCTCATTTACCGCACCAAATCTATTTTTGGTACCGCGCAATGTTCTATATCGAGAGTCCGTAGTACCTTCAAGCATGATAGAACAATCTATACAATGCTCTAATACTTTAGGACCAGCTAAAGAGCCATCTTTAGTAACATGGCCAACAAGTAGCATGGCAATATGATGTTGTTTAGCGAAGCGTGTTAAATAAGCTGCAGTTTCTCGCACTTGAGAAACACTACCAGGAGCAGATTGAATATCACTTAAATGCATAACCTGAATTGAGTCAATAACCATCAGTTTTGGTTTATGCTCTAAGGCTAATTGGCAGATATTTTCAACACTGGTTTCTGATAACATTTTCAGTTTATCGGTTGCTAATTCTAATCTTTTGGCACGCATAGCAACTTGTTGTAGCGATTCTTCACCGGTAATGTAAAGAGCAGGCATGCTTTTCGCTAAAGCACACATGGTTTGCAATAATAATGTGGATTTACCAGCACCTGGCTCGCCACCGATTAAAATAGCACTACCGGGAACTATGCCACCGCCAAGAACCCTATCAAATTCATGAAAGCTAGAACTAAAGCGCGGTAAATCGGTTAAATCGATGCTATCGAGTGTTTGTACACTACTTTGCC
>CAWVWK010000048.1:0-16032 GCA_963933725.1 uncultured Colwellia sp. | reverse complement strand
TTGCATAGTTAATTCGTGGGTTAAAAAATTGAGCGCTAATCTGTCACACATAGAACAGATAACAGAGAAATACCGCCAACGTAGTGACTAGGCTGAGCGATAAGGTTCTATTGATGCGTCTTTGAGCAAGTGCGAGTAATAATCCGGTAATGCTAAAAACAATCATTAAAAAGGCACTTAAGTCGATAATAAAGCTCCATAGACCACCGCTATTTCTCCCTTTGTGTAAGTCATTCAACTTTGCCCACATACCGTAATTGGTCTGTTCGACAAAGGCTTCACCCGTTTCTAAGTCAACCGTGATGCTGAAGTGAACGCCGGGTCCTTTGTCGCTTATAAATAACTCGTATTCATCTCGCTCAACGGTCAGTCGCTTACCACTAAACCAAGGTTTTTGATGTAAATAAACCAGTAATTGACCTTGCTGTGACTCGTCTAATAGCTGCTCAGGTAACTCAACAACCAGTTCCTTTATCTCGGCTTGTTTGTTTGCAAACCACTCAGGGTGATTTAAGGTAATGCCAGTAACCGCAAAAAATACCATCAAGGTTAACAAAGCCATCGACACATAAACATGTAGCAAGCGAGAGGTGTTGAGTAATTTTCTGTTGATCCTCATAAGTTAATTCTCTTGCTGCAGCACCATGTGCTGTAAGGTGTTGACGTTGTTAATTAAGGTTTGCTCATTAGGTGCAAGCTCCAGTGCTTGGCGAAGTAGTGATAAGGCTCTGCGTTGATTACCGATGGCTAACTGTAAATCAGCGTGCTCTGTTAGCGCTTGTAACTTTACATCGGCAACTTCACTGGCGCGTAATAGCAGCATCTGTGCTTGATGACTATTACTTTTTTTGCGATATAATTTTGCTAAATTGATCAATGCTGAGCCATGAATAGGGTTTAAATTAACTGCTCGTCTAAAGGCTTTTTGCGCTTTATCAATATTGCCTTTTTGTTGGTGCAATTTGCCAGATAGGTAAAAATATTGGGATTGGCTATTATCAGGTAGTACCTTGATATTTTTTTGTGAGGTTAATACCTGTTCTGCCTCTGCTAATTTATAAGTGTCAATTAAATAATTGATTGCATCGAACACTACATCGGTAGTGTCTGCAGTATGCCCAAGACCTTTATATAAACTAATGGCTCGTGGTGTACTGCCGTACTGCAATTGTAGCTGTGCTGCTAATGCGATATTAGCGGATTGATTCTCGCCCAAGCGAAGCGCAGTTTCTAAGCTTGAAATGGCAATGCCATAGTGCTCTTTGGAGAGATAAATATTGGCGCGTTGCAACCATAATTTGCTGTCGTTCGGATGAGTGACCAGAAGTTGCTCTAACATCGCCAGTGCTGCGTCTGTTTGGCCACTGTTACTGTAGCTATAGACCAGTGCATGATCTAATTCTGTAACATTAGGCAGCAACATTTTTGCTTGCTCAAAGGCTATGGTTGCACTTAAAAACTGCTTTTTCTCTAAATAACTAAAGCCTATATAACGATATAGTTGTGGATCTTTTACGCCTAATTTAAGCGCTTGAGAGAACTTATCGAGCGCTTGTTGATATTGGCTAAGTTGAAGTGCAGCCAAGCCCTCGCCAACAATGGCTTTTGCATAGTTAGGGTGTTGTTGATTGGCACTTTCAAAGTGGCTTTTAGCTTGCTCATATTGTGTCAGTTGCAGCGCTAGTTGCCCTAAAAAGTAAGCCATTGCTGCGCTTGGTGTGTGGCCTTGTAATTTTTGCTCTAGCTCATTATAAAGCGCCTGATAGCTTTGGTTTTTAAGCTGTGATTGCATCACAGGTACTAGTGTTTTTTCATACTCATTTAGCATTGTCGACATGGCAAAATCAAAGCTGTGTACCTGTGATACCAAGAGCTCAGGTTGAGTAAAATTGATGCGTAACTTACTGTGGCTTAAAGGTGACACAAGTAAGCATAAAAAAAGGAAATATTTCATAATCATTCTTTCAAATTTAGTGGCCAAATAAACTCTGCTTTTACAAGTTTTCCCTCACGCTTAGGTGAAGTGAACTTAGCTGAATGAACCAGCTTTTTAAGTGCATTGTTTAGTTGTGGATAATCATTGTGTTTAATTGATTTAAGGTACACTTGACCATGAGTGTCGATTTGAACATGCAGTTTCACAGTTACTTTTTTTATGCCAAGACGACGCATATCAGGCGTAAATTTAATGTTTAGTGGGGTGAGTAATCGAGGTAAGCTGTCTAAATCACTTAAACCAAAACTGCTGGTATCAAACTCGATACTTTGTTCATCAAAATTGGGTGTTGAGATTCGCTGTTGTTTTGCAGCAAATACCGGTTTGCTCGCCTGCATATTGATTTTTGATAAGGTTAAAGTAGGCCTATCAGCGGCAATACGCACATCTAACTTGGGCGTACTTTGAACCTGTTGCACCTTTTGAGGTGGCGGTGGCGGTGGCGGCAAGCGTACGCTTTGCACGTTAGGGTGAACTACCAAGGTATCGGGTTGGTTAGGGCTTTGGCGATTATTTAAAATAAGCACACTCACTAAGCCTAAAACAAATAGTAATGCTAGGCTTCTAAAGAGGTAACGCAACCAGTTTAAGTGGCTATATTTAGTAGTATCACTCAAATTCTGGTCTGTATTAAGAATCAATTGCTTATTGCTCATGGCTGAACCGTTGCCAGGCTGATATTAGACGCACCCGCGAGTTTAGCTTGGTCCATTACCGCAACTAAGGTTTTGGTTGGCACATCTTGATCAACTTGCAATATAACCGGTAATGATTGTTGTGCTAATAACTGGCTAACTGTACTTTTAACCCCAGCAACACCTATATGTTGACCGCCATAAACAATCGAACCGTCGTTGGTGATGGCGATAAAAATGCTCTGTTTTTCCAGCTTTGCTGCACTCATTGCTTCTGGTTTTGTAACTTCAACGCCGGTTTCTTTTACAAAAACCGTGGTCACAATAAAAAAGATCAATAAGATAAACACCACATCGAGTAGGGGTGATAAGTCAACCTGATGCATTTGGCTATCGATTCTTTGCTGTAAACTAGGCCGCATGCTTTACCTCTTTTTGTGCTTCTTTTTTTACTTCTTTTTGTGTTGAAAAATCCGCATTCATTTTTTCGAGCTTACTCGTTAAAATCCACAATATCACCATGGCAGGAATGGTCATTAACATGCCCATTTGAGTGGTAAAAAGCGCTTTGGCAATGCCATCACTCATAGATGTTTGTGCGTGTTGCGATAAGGCAAAAAAGATATCTAACAAACCGATAATTGTCCCAAGCAAGCCCAGTAGCGGCATTGCTGAAATAAGGGTGCGCAATGTACTGACCCAGCTTTTAAGCCAGCTAGGGTTTCGGTTAATGACTAACTTGAACATGCCTTCAAACAACACACCATAACAGAAGAGCGCGAGGCCAATGATTAGCCAGATCACCAATCCACCGGTCATTAATTCACTGGGTAGTAAAGAGTTAATAAACAGCATATCAGTTACCACGACTCGCCCCTGATACCTGTTCACTATCAAGATGTGATAGATGCACAGCAAACGATTCTAATTCCGACATATAATGCTGGCATTTACGTGACATCAATGCGTGAGCAATTAATGCAGGAATAGCAACAACCAGACCTAATTCTGTGGTGACCAGTGATTCTGAAATACCACCTGATACGGCATTGGCATCACCTGAACCAAATAATGTCATTAGTTTGAATGTTTGGATCATCCCACTTACCGTACCCAATAAACCTAATAATGGGGCGACGGATGCAATCACCGCAATGGCGCTTAGGCCTCTTTCTATTTGTCTTTTACTGGTCATTAGCGCATCGAGCATTTTGTCATCGCGCTCCATACCAGAAAACTGTTTGGTAATATCAACTAACTGTTGCTGATAACGCCCCATTGGCTGGTGGATATTCAGCAAGGGTTGTAAAGTAGGCAAGCGCAATAAACGAAATGCTTTAACTAAGGCAACGGTTAACGCCACCAGTGCCGCAGCCAAAATAGGGAACACCCAAATGCCACCTTTTTCGATATGATCAACAATCGATTCCTGATGTTTGGCTAAGGTGATATTTCGGTTATTACTCGGATCGACAGGGATAATAGCACTGCCTTGTGTAACTAAATGCGTGAGTTGCTGACTGACTGATTGGTCAAATTCATACACTACTAGCCATTGCGAAATCTCATATTGAATAAAGCCTGAATACTGTGCGTCTTTGCTAACAAACCAGTTAAGTGGGCCAAATGAAATACGTTGACCGTCAACATAATCACCATTGGGCATAGCAACCTTAACAGCGTCAACCGGGTAACTAGATGCTTGCGTATTAAGCCAATCGGTTAATTGTGCAGCAGATTGCATGTCAGTGTTGGGGTCTAAACCATCAAACAGATGATTGAGGTAATTAAGCTGCTGTTGCCACTTTGATAAACGCGACTCTAGTTGCTCTAAGCTGACTGTTTGTTCGTCTTTATTACGGGTAATGGCAGCCGCTTTTGTGGTTAATTTTTCGAGTTTTTGCTCTTCAATCGCCAGTGTCTTAAGCAAATTTGCTCTTTGTTGGCTGATGTTTTCCACAGCCGTATTATGGCGCGCATTTGCTTGCTTAATATCATTGATTAACTGTTGTTTAACGTTATCAATGTCAGCAGCTTGCACAGTTTGAGAAAGCACCAGAACCAGTGACAATAAAAGAGTGTTTAGTACTTTCATTACTTAGCCTCAGCGTTTATTGGCGCATTATCAGTGTGCTCAGCGTGTAAAATATTGACTGGTAATTCAATTAAGCTACTAGGGGTTTGGTGCGTGGCATCATTGATGGCCCTTTTAATAGCACGAGCAAAGGTGTCGGTTTGCTCAGATGAAAACAGTTGCCACTGCCAGCCATTTGAATGAGGGAAACCCACACCAACACGGCTATTATCTGGTGTTGTAAACCATGCTTGGTCGTTGCCTAAATAAAATTGTTCGGTCATTAATTCTTGTCCGTCAATCAGGATCATGCCCTGTTTAACATTCAGCAACTGGTCGTTTTTATGCCATTGTTTTAAGGTGTCAACGAGCACTTGGTACTGCTTATTTAAAGGCGCACTAATGGATATTGATGCTAGCATAGTATTAAGCTGGTGCTGTAAATAGGGCGGAGCAGAGGCAATGCGTTGTTGCAATACATGAGTGAATATCGATTTGACCTGTTTGTATTGTGATATTGACTGTTCAACGTCACCTTGTTTTAGCAATAATTCTTGTCGGCGTAGCGTTAACTCGTCGGCATGGGTATTGGTTTTGTTCACTTGTTTAGTGAGTTGCTGATTTTGCTTTTTTAACAGCGAAATACGTTGGCTTAGTAACTGCTTTTCTAAGCGCCAATCAGCTTTAAGCTTGCTTGTTGATTGCTCAGTAGTCAGCCAAGTTTGCGTTAAATTATCGATATCCTGATGGATAGTCGATGCATTGTTTGCAATTGACACGTTTGCAATTGTCAATAAGGGCATAAGCGTCAAAGTAGTCGCTAATAAGTAATGTGATTTTTTCATGGGCATCTGAATATTGGCAGCAATCTTGCTTTTATAGCGTGATTGCTGCCGTCAAGATTAGAATTGGTAATTAACAGAAACTTTGAAATTACGACCTACTTCGTTGTCGTTATATTCAAGGTTTCCGAAGTAAGCACCAAAGCTCTTATGGTTTTGGTAAGTTTTATCAAACAGGTTATCAACCGCAAGATTCACTTTTAAACCATTCACTGCTGCTGGCTCATACGCTAACCAAAGATTAGTTACGCCATAGCCAGGTTTGAGTACGTCAGATGTGCTAATTTCGCCACGTCTGCTCTTAGTTGTTCTCTCAAGCTCTGCGTTATCAACAAAAATGTTATCCCAACCAACTAGGATTTCTGAAGTCACTTGCATATTTAGGCCAATATTAACTTCTTTGGTACCTGAGTAACTATCGTCTGATTGATATTCAGTGTAATCACGCTCAGCATCGTTATAGCTAAAGTTAATGTAACCACTTAATGCGTTGTGATTAAATCTAGCACCCGCTTCAATACCCATATTATCTAAATCTGAGCGGTTAGATGATAAATCAGTGTTTTTAGTTGGGTGATAGCTATCGTCAATATTAAATTGGAATAGGTTAGTATAGAACGAGGCACTGTCCACCCCTAAGGTATCCGTTAAGTCGTAATTAATGTTTAATTCAATATGATCACCTGTTTCAGCTTCAACATCATCAGCTTGAGTTGTTGTTTCTCTGATCATGATGATTTCCGGTAAACCTGGACCTTTAAAGATAGAACCATAACCTAGCGTTAGGTTTAGGTCATTACTTGCTTGCCAAGATGCAGAAATTTTTGGTGATAATTGGTTAAATGATGAATCATATAGGCCGCCTAGCTCGTAGTTGTCATAACGTAAACCTGGGATAATGGTGAAATCACCAAAGCCTAACTCCGCTTGAACATAACCTGCTAATAAAGTGGCTTGAGGACCATTTGAAACAGCAAGATTACTCTCAGTTGTTGAACCGTCTTCAGCGATATCAATACGCAGACCACTTGTTTTTACAGTTTGCTCTGACTTAAAGGTTTCAATACCGTAGGTCCAAAGAACATCGTTTACTAGCGATGAGTTACGAATATCTAAACCAATTGTTTCATAGATATAATCGCGCTTTGGCGTAATACGCGTGTCGGTGATTGACTCTTTACGTTCTAGCGTTTTTTCATTGAAGTAAGCGTTGATGTAAAGATCAAGCGCTGGGTTGTCGCTATTGTTGGTATACACTGCACTGTAAGTATTACGTACATAACCGTTATAGGCTTCTTCCATTTCTATAATTGATTGGCCAGGCTTTTCACCAGAAAATGCACGATTGCCACCATCATCTACTGATTGTAAGTTAACAATTAACTGTTGCGCTGCATCAATATCGTAAACACCTTTAATTAAAAAGCTATCAAGGCTGCTGTGCTTATTAACAATTGGATCAGCATCAGGTGTGTCAATATCACCTGACTCGTTAGTGGTTAACATACCAAGTAGGCTAAACTGATCGCTTACACGGCCATAGCCTGATAAGTTAATTTGTCTAAATTCTGTTGCGCTATCTGCCGCTAAACCAGCACGAGCACCAAATGCTTGACCGTCAGCTAGAAGATCTTCAGGGTTTTTAGTTTCATAGGCAATGGAACCTGTGTTCGCACCGTAACCACTTAATACTGACGTTGCACCTAGCTGAACTTTAACCGCTTTTAACATACTAGTGTCAATTGTTTGGTTACCTGCGTGGTGGAACATTTGACCATCTTGACGGACACCATCGATAGTTACATTGGCTGAATGTTCTTCCACACCGCGTAAATATGTTTTCTGACTGTAGCGAATACCGTTACTAACAGTAACACCCGCAAGTTGGTTTAATGCACCTTTAATGTCATTAACTTGTTTGTTTTCAAGTGATGTACTGCTTACTTCAATTACAGTATTATCCGATTTTGCTGATACTTCAGCAGTGTTCAACTCTTGAATATCATTAGCATATGCCTGAGTTACTGATAGCAGAGCAATAGCTACAGCAGAATATTTAAAGTTCATTGATATACCCCTTAGGAAATTGTTGCAAATAGAAATAATTCTCATTTGCGTTATTGTTTGCGGCGGATTGTATAGAGTTGTCATGTACCTGTAAAGTGTTATATTACTTAAAATGTTATTAAGTTTTTCTTAACAGTGAGGCGGAAGTAATAAAAATGGATAGTCAGTTTTTAGGTAGATTAAAACTCAGTGGTATTTTTTGCCAAGTCGTCGACAGTGGTTCAATGACTAAAGCCGCGCGCGAGATGAATATGTCTGCTCCTGCAGTGAGTCAATTTATTAACCAGTTAGAGTCTGCGTTAAATACCACTTTATTGTATCGTTCAACCAGAAGAATTACGTTATCTGAAGCTGGAAAAGCCTATTACGCACAAAGCAAAAAAATGTTGAAAGCAGGTCTTAATGCAGAAAATACGATCCACGAAATGCAGAAAACCTTGTCGGGAGTAGTAAGAATAACGTTACCCGTTGGCTTGGCGACAAGCGTTATCGCAGAAGCATTATTTGAATTAGTTACTCAACAACCAGCTCTGAGAATTAATTTACTTGCAAGCGATGATATTATTGATCCTGTGAGCGAACAAATTGATATTTCAATTAGAGTAGGAGACCTAAGTGATTCGGGTTTATTTTTGCATAAATTAGGTAAAGGGAATAAGCATATTTTTGCCAGCCCAAGCTATCTTGCTCGATATGATTACCCTAGAGATCCGAAGGAATTGAAAAACCACATATGGTTAGGATTTGCCCAAAAGAGCCCATTAAATAGTCTTAAAATGACCCACCCTGAATATAATGATGTGACTTTGCCTAATAATTTGAAAATTGAATTTAACGACTTAAATTCTTTGATAAGCCATGTTAAGTATGGTGTAGGGGTAGCTGTTTTGCCAATACTAGAAATCCAAGAATTTATTGATTCAGGTCAACTTGTAAAAATCCTACCACAATGGCGTTTACCCAAACACGAGATCAATGCATTAACAATTAATAACAATCCGCCCTATAAGGTAAGAGTAGTGCTTGACACTTTAAAAAAATATTTTAAAAATAATTTAAGCTAATTAATAGGATACATTATTAAACTGACTAAATACTTCACTGTACGGGATTCCTCATTTGCATATGAAGCCGTACTAAGCGGTAAAATACTGTTGGCTAAATAGTGAACGTAGTGAGCAAAAAGCCAACTGTTTTTTGTCCGATTGATTGCCTTATAGTAGTATTTACTTATTAGCTGGAACGTTTCTTTTTCCTCGAAAATATACCAAACCAAAAAGCTAACTCAAATCCTACACCAGCAATTATAAAAATGAATATACCTGTCGAACTACCATAAGAATAACAAGCTACGGCAGCTATGATTAAAACAGCTAAAATAAGCCATCTAGTGAAACTATTCATGATTCATATCCTTATATTATTGGAGAATTATACTAATACTACTAACAGCTTATTAGACGGTAAATACCATCTAATTAGATTATATTTTATAAAACCTAAAATATATTTAGATACAAACAATTTCAATGTTTTAGTGAGTTTTTTTACTATGTTTTTTGTAGCACAAAGGACTTAAGCACGTTTTACACACTGTTTTGGATGAAAACCTGCAAAATGGACAGTTCGGATTTGAGTTACTAGATTTCACACGGCTTTCATATTACAAGTACTTATCAATCTGTAGAACTTCATTTTTTTGAAAACTGCTGTAGGTATTATGCTCACAGAATAGGTATAATAACCTCATAAAGTAATGTTCGGCTATTAAAGTTGATATATAGCCGACAACGCCTAAAGTATAGGAATATGTATACCGTTCTTTATGATGGCACCAACTTGGAAATATATTCATGGAAATCAAAGTAAACTTTCTCGACAACCTTAGACTTGAAGCCAAATTTGACGACTTTACGGTTATTGCAGACCAACCTATTCGATATAAAGGAGATGGCTCAGCGCCTGGGCCGTTTGATTATTTCTTGGCGTCTTCAGCAATGTGTGCCGCTTATTTTGTAAAGGTGTATTGTAATGCTAGAGATATTCCTACCGATAATATTCGCTTATCTCAAAATAATATTGTCGATCCAGAAGACAGATACAATCAAATATTTCAAATTCAAGTAGAATTGCCTGAGAGTATTTCAGCTAAAGATAAGCAAGGTATTTTGCGTTCTATTGATCGTTGTACTGTAAAGAAAGTGGTTCAAAAAGGCCCTGAATTTAAAGTAGAAACGGTTGAAAGCCTTGAAGAAGATGCGCAAGCCATGCTAATGGCGAAGCCTGAAGATAATGAAAGTACATACATCTTAGGTAAAGACTTACCTTTAGAAGAAACGATTGCCAATATGTCTGGCATGCTAGCAGACTTAGGTATGAAAATAGAAATATCTTCATGGCGCAACATTGTACCGAATGTCTGGTCATTGCATATCCGGGATGCCGCATCACCCATGTGCTTTACCAATGGTAAAGGAGCAACCAAAGAAAGTGCTTTATGCTCTGCCTTAGGTGAATTTATAGAAAGGCTTAACTGTAACTTCTTTTATAATGATCAATTTCTTGGAGAAGATATCGCTAACAGTGATTTTGTTCATTACCCTAACGAGAATTGGTTTCCCCTTACCGAAACAGATGAGTTGCCTGAAGGCATTTTAGATGAACATTGTTTAGCGCTTTATAATCCTGAAGATGAACTTTGTGGTTCACATTTAATTGATACTAATTCAGGGGCTGTTGAGCGCGGTATTTGCTCTATTCCTTATGTTCGTCAATCAGATGGCGAAACGGTTTATTTTCCTTCAAACTTAATTGAAAATTTATTTTTAAGTAACGGCATGAGCGCCGGAAATAACTTAAATGAAGCTAAAGTGCAGTGTTTATCTGAAATATTTGAGCGTGCTGTTAAAAGACAAATTATTGAACAAGAAATTGTTTTACCTGATGTACCTAAAGAGGTGATAGCTAAGTATCCAAGTATTTTAGCAGGCATTGAAGGGTTAGAAGCTCAAGGCTTTCCGGTGGTTGTTAAAGATGCCTCGTTAGGTGGAAAATTCCCTGTAATGTGTGTAACTCTGATGAACCCTAAAACAGGCGGTGTATTCGCTTCTTTTGGCGGTCATCCTAGTTTTGAAGTGGCTTTAGAGCGCAGTTTAACCGAGCTATTACAAGGTAGAAGCTTTGAAGGTTTAAACGATGTTCCTAAACCGACTTTTAATAGCCTAGCTGTTAAAGAGCCTGAAAACTTTGTAGAACACTTTATTGATTCAACTGGTGTTATCTCGTGGAAATTCTTTAGTGCCAAGCATGATTATGACTTTGTTGAATGGGATTTTTCAGGCACGACAGAACAAGAAAACAACCATTTAATGGCTATTTTAAAAGACTTAGGCAAGGAGGTCTACGTAGCTGAATTTAATGGTTTAGGTGCAAGTGTTTGCCGCATGTTAGTACCTGGATATTCAGAAGTTTACGGCGTAGAAGACTTGATTTGGGACAATACCAACAAAGCACTTGAGTACCGAGAAGATATTTTAAACCTGCACAGTTTAAGTGAAGAAGAATTGGTGAGTTTATTTGAACGATTAGAAGATAGTCAACAAGATAATTACATTGATATTAGAACGCTAATTGGTATTGAATTTGATGAAAACACCGTTTGGGGACAGTTAACTATTTTAGAGCTGAAGATTCTAATAGCACTTGCTTTGGGTGATCAAGATACCGCAATGGACTTAGTAGCCGAGTTCCTTCAATACAATGACAATACGGTTGAACGAGGTTTATTTTATCAAGCGGTGCATACCGTGCTTGAGGTGGTTTCGGATGAAAAATTAATGTTAAAAGATTACCTTGGTAGCTTTAATCGAATGTTTGGTAAAGAGACCATGCAAAATGTTTTAGGCAGTGTGTCTGGTGAAATACGTTTCTTTGGCTTAACACCAACGAGTATGAAGCTTGAAGGTTTAGATAAGCATTTAAGGTTGATTGAAAGCTATAAGAAACTTCACAGTGCACGTGCTGCAAAGTAAGGCCGATTTAACACGCTAAGTGCTTTAATGCGCTAAAGTCTAACCTGATGATTTTACATATCGATTAAGGCTTTAGCGCGAACATCACTATCATTACGAATTTTTACCTTTTCTTCTTTAAAGAATGAAAAAAAATACTCTCGTTATCTACGGTTAACAATTCTGCTTTCACTACAAGTTCATCATGAGTTATGGTAATTAATCCTATAGCACTTCTATTGACTAATGTTTTATTTGACACTTTTTTATTCTTATTGCGCTGAGGTTTACGAACGCATACTTTCATATGGCGACGCTTAGTAAACCAATTTAAAGGCGAATAAACACTATATAAATAGCGATTAAGAGATTCAAGAATATTCAATAACTTTGTAGGGAATTGGTTTTTGATACCGCTAGCTGTTATTTGAAAAATACGCGATTTATTTCGCCTAAATCTATGTGTAATCTCATAAAAGAACGAATAATGGACATCGCCTGATAATATAATAAAGTGCGGAGGCGTTTTTTTGTGTCGAAAGATATTCAACATCACATTAGCCGTACCCGAATGTGCCATCCAGTTTTCGGCATCTACCATCAAAGGGAAGCCTAAAAAGGTAAAAAAGCGTTGTATTGTTTCTATCATCTTCACACCATAAATTGGTGCGGGCGAGACTAAGATAATGTCAGGTTGGTCAATCAAAGATTGCTGAAGCAAAGACAAAGCTTCCCAATCCATTAACCCAGAGGGCTTGTTGGCGTTACTTTCTGAGCGCCAACGCTGAGTACGTGTATCTAGGACGATTACTTTAGGTTTGGTCTCTAAATTATAATGCCATTGATCCCAAAGTAACAATTCATCAATCAGTTGGTCTTGTTTTTCAATGTGCTCAGCTTTGAAGTACTCCTTTACTTTGTCATTTAACTCAGTAAATTTTTTAGGGCAATTACCCCAACCTTGGCATAGCCAGTATCCAATAAGGGCATTACCAAGAATTCGTTTAGAAAAAGGATGGCCATAAGCTGTTTCTTCCCAACCTCTGGTTAAATTCCAGTCATCGGTTACATCGTGATCATCAAAAATCATATAAACAGGCAGGTGAGCTAAGGCTCTTGCAACATGAGGTAGGCCTGCTGAAAAGCTTTTTATAATATCTTTTTCCTTATGATAGATATCTTTATATACAGGTAAAATATTAGGCGTTGATGAAGACGTTTCATTTAAATCGACTAGTCGCCACATCGATGGAGACCAAACCAAAATATACATGGCCAATACTTCTGATAAGGTAACTAAATGGTTTTTTGCGTGTACAGTGGTAAAAATAGGCTTTTTACTGGTAGTAAATAGTTTTTTGTAGACGCTCTTACTGTAATCAAATATAGTGTTATCATACGCACTACTCCTACTGCACATCGGTAATAAAAGGTCTCGTTGATAATAACAAAGGTCGCTTGAAAAGAGTTCTTCGCTGTTATTTAAGCTTGCCCCTTGCCAGCTTTCATCATGTAATCCTAATCGTTTTATAACTTGATGAATCGCAGATAGCATAGGTCCGGCAACATCATCTGCATAAATTTGATCACCAGACATCATTAGCATAGAAGGGCGGTTATCTATATCTTCCCTTGTTTTTTCTAAAATTTTATCTACTTGTATTAGCCCGTCGTCACTGTCGAAATGAGGCTTTCTACAAGAGCCATGCAGCATTTTTTTAATCTTATTTTTAATAACAAAATTTGGATATGAACAACCTGAGTATAAAACCTCAGGCATTAACTTAGGCAATGATTCTGTTTGGTTGGTGTCGGTAAAAATAAAGTTATAAGCATATAAAGTTTCTTCAAAAAGAGGCTTATCAAAAGGGATAGAAATTAAATTAATAACTGCCTGCTTCCCAATATCGATATATTGCAGGTGTGCATCTTCTAAAATGATAGAATATAAGCGTGTTTGCTCATTACCAGAAAATAACTCAAACGTACTACGATAACGTTTATCGGTTATAAGCCAAAAGGTGACTTGGTTTGCTGTTAGTTGCCTAATAATAGGGCCAGCAATGATGAGTGGAACTTGCTTTAAGGAAGAAATATTAACTCCATATTTATTCTAAATGTTTTTCGTTTATTGTTTATCGACTCTGACACTAATATAGAACTAATCATTAATAAGTTCACTAATGATAGATTTTATATAAGCACTTCTTTTGGTTTCAAAAGCATGTCGGCGATAACACAAAAATATTGACTCAGATACAACATGGTCGAGTGGGTGAATATGTATTTTTTCTGGCGAATGAAACGCATTTACAGTATTTAAAGGTAAAATAGTAAAACCTAACCCGCGAGCAACCGGCTCTAGAATTAAACTTATCTGATTTGAAAAGCCTTTACAAAGGAACTGTTCAATATGCTCGAATTGAGGATAGTTTTCACTTAATAATAAGTTGGCATGATGAGCAGCATCAGGGTGATTAATAAAGCCTAGTTTAAGCAAATTTTGCCATGTTACTTTTTTTATGTCGTTCGAGGTCACTAATACGAGTGGCTCTACAGCAATTTTTTCACATGTTATTTGTTTGTTTTTACTCGGCTCTGTTAGTAATCCAAAGTCAATTTTTCTATCTGCAATCTTCGTTTCAATATCCATGTTTGGCGCAAAACTATAATCGATGACTAAATTTTTATGCTGAATTTGAATTTCTAATAAATGCGGATAAAGTTTAAGGCCAATGCTACCCGGAGAGGCTATTTTTACAGTACCAGAAAAAACCTAGTCTGTTTTCACCGCTGTTTCAAGTTCAATTAAGTTGTTTAATAACATGCGACCATTTTGATGTAACCTTTCACCAGATTCAGTTAATGAAAAAGATTTACCTTCTCTAATAAGTAGGGCAGTACCAAGCTGTTGTTCTAGTTTTTGGATGTGCTGACTTACCCCAGATTGGGTCATGAATAATAAGTTAGCGGTCTGAGTAAAATGACCAACATCAGCGAGTTTGCAAAAAGTTTTGAGCCAAACAGGATTTATCATTACAAAATACACTCAATATAATAAATAATAATAATTTTCCATAATCTAACATAAGGTCTACACTTTATACCAGTTTCATTAATTAAGTGAGCTATTTTATACGTAGAGAAAATCGACAAATACAAGGCATTTATTTAAGTAACTAGTACTCTAATTATTAAATAAATAACGCAGTAGTTGCTGATTTTAGCAAGTAGAAATGGTCACATATTTAATGAGATTGGTGTTATCTATCAAAAATGATTGAGGAATAAAAAATGAGTAAAGCATACCCAAGAACCTTTTCACATATTGGTATTTCAGTCCCTAGTGTTGAAGAGGCTGTAAAATTTTATACAGAAGTACTCGGCTGGTACTTAATTATGGAACCAACTGAAATTGAAGAAGACGATAGCCCGATAGGCGAAATGTGTACCGATGTTTTTGGTGCAAACTGGGGTAAGTTTAAAATCGCACATATGTCTACTGGTGATCGAATTGGTGTAGAGCTGTTTGAATTTAAAAATCAGCAAAACCCAGAAGACAACTTTGAATATTGGAAAACAGGTATATTTCACTTTTGTGTCCAAGATCCTAATTTGGAGGAACTTGTTGAAGCTATAGTTGCTGCTGGTGGTAAGAAGCGTATGGCTGAACCGCGTTACTATTACCCAGGTGAAAAGCCTTATCGTATGATTTATATGGAAGACCCGTTTGGTAATATCCTAGAAATCTATAGCCATAGTTATGAATTAACCTATGCAGCTGGCGCTTACTAGAGATTGTTTAATTAAATAATTCTGTATCTTTAGCAAACCAAGCTTGGGTAACTCAAGGCTGGTTTGCTTGGTTTTCTAAGCTTGACAAGTTTGTTTGGCTGGCTTTCTAAGTGGCAATTAAACTTCATTTCTCAATGCTGTCATATCTGCTATAAGCCCTTCAAGTTTTTTGAACTGCGTTTCGTAAACTATCTTTATATCTAGGTGATAACAAGGCTCTGCATATCTTGCACAGACAACTTATTGCGGCTATTACAACAACCAAATAGCAGGTAAGCCGAATATTATAATGTCCGTTGACAGTGTAATCAGGAGTTTTGTCATTAACTTTCCACCTATTTCGCTTACCACTCACTTTGTTGATTAAAAGTGCATTTGGAACAACCAAACATTACATTAAGCGCCTCGATTAACCTCTTTTTCAAGCGCAACAGAACTATAAACTGAAAGTTTAACAGCCCTTAGTTAGTGGTAGCATGCTTGAATTTATTACACAGTTTATGAAATAAATTTTATCGACCGTATTTCAACATCCTAAAGGTAGGGTGACTAGGAATTTGTTAGTGTCTTAGATTTTAGCTTTTAGGCTTTAGTGCTTAGCAAGCCAATCGAG
>CAWVWK010000047.1:0-16104 GCA_963933725.1 uncultured Colwellia sp. | reverse complement strand
TTCTTCCTCTGAAGACTATTTATCAGTGCTGGCGCAAAACAAAGAAGATGGTTTTACTAATCTTTATTGGGTTAGCACCCAAGTTATCAAAATGTAAGACCAAAACAATAGCAACTCGATTAAGGAGCTGATTATAGTCGAAAATAGCCATCCCATAGTATATGATAGTTTTCTTTTCAGTAGATAATAAAAGGATTACTACCCTATGCATGGCTTAAATAAAATTAACGGAGTAGTTTCTGTCTTATTGATAGCATGCTCCATTTTATGGGCATTCTCATCCCAACTCCCTTCTGCTGATAAATATCAAGTAAATAACGAAAAAGAATTCTCACAAGAAAAAGCATTAAAACACCTTAAAATAATTAGTGAAAAACCTCATTTTATTGGTTCACCTGATCACAGTGTTGTTAGAAAATATCTTGTGGATGAAATTAAAAAAATGGGCTTAGAAGTTGAAACATTTCAGCATTTATCTACTAATTATCGAAGATCTGTAGCAGCAAACACCACTAACATCATAGCTAAAATCAAGGGAGTATCTAGTGATAAGTCTCTAGCCCTCGTGTCTCATTATGATTCTGCTACTTACTCTTCATTAGGCGCAAGTGATGCAGGTAGTGGTGTGGTTACCATTATAGAGGGTGTACGCGCTTTTTTAGCTAGAGGCATAAAACCAAAAAATGACATTGTTATTATTTTAACCGACGGTGAGGAACAAGGACTCCTTGGCGCTGAAGCCTTTGTTAAATTCCATCCTTGGGCAAAAAATATTGGTTTAGCATTGAATTTTGAAGCTAGAGGCTCAGGCGGACCAAGCTATATGCTTATTGAAACCAATGGGGGAAATAAAAACTTAATTGAAGCTTTTAACAAAACAGATGTTGAGCTCCCTGTCGCTAATTCTCTTATGTATGCTGTTTATAAGTTACTTCCTAATGATACCGACTTAACCGTATTTAGAGAGCAAGGGAATATTGATGGATTTAATTTTGCATTTATAGATGATCATTTTGACTATCACACAGTACAAGACTCTTATCATCGCTTAGACAGAGATACACTTAATCACCAAGCCAACTACTTAATGGCGTCACTTGAGCATTTTGCCTTTTCTGACCTTAGCGAACTTAAATCCGATGAGGATATGGTTTATTTCAATTTCCCTGCCTTAGGGATGGTAACCTATCCAAACAGTTGGGTAATGCCAATGGCAATTCTGGCTCTGTTACTCACTATTTTATTTACTTTTATAGGTTTTAAGCAAAAATCTCTTACTGTAAAAGGTATCGTTATAGGCGTTATACCACTAATTATCTCTCTTAGTAGTGCTATTGCTATCGGTTATTTTGGCTGGCAATTACTCTTGTTGGTTTTCCCGCAATATGCCGATATGCCCCATGGCTTTACTTATAATGGTCATTGGATTATTGGCAGTTTTGTCTGCTTAACCTGTGCCACTAATATAGGTATTTATCAACTTTTTAATAAAAACTACACAATAAATGATTTATTCTTGGGCCCTATTTTCATTTGGCTAATAATAAACTTTTTAATTGCAATAAAATTACCTGGTGCAGGATTTTTTATAATACCTATATATTTTGCTTTGTTCGCTTTCGCACTCATTAACTTTCAAGCGAGTAATAGTCAAAAAAGCGCAAAACAAAAACCTGTAATACAGCTTACCTTAATTTCTCTTCCTGCCTTGATATTACTGACGCCACTCATTCCTGTATTTGTCATTGGCTTAGGCTTAAATATGTTATTAATAGGCTGTCTATTAACCTCTCTAACACTAATATTATTAGTTGCTGTATTTGGCAGTTATTCACCAAGGCATAAACTAACTGCGTTAGCTTTTTTATTAACGGTGATATGTTTAATTATATCCACTGTGCTCTCAGATTATACAGAAGATCGAAAAAAGCCTAATAGCGTAAATTACATCTATGACAAAGACTCTCAAAAAGCCTTTTTCATAAGCTACAATAAGGTTCAGGATGAGTTTACCCAACAGTTTTTTAATAAAGAGCAAACACAAAACCCTTGGGATAAAACACTCTACCCTGAATATCACCGTACCAAAATAAGTTTTTATCAAGAAGCCGATACGTTAAACGTTAAAGCATCAAAAGTAGATATTCTTAAAGATGAAACTAAAGGTGACTCACGTGTCATTTCTTTGTTAATCTCGCCTAGCAGACCTATTTATAGTATTCAGTTAGCCAGTATAAAAGAGCTTCAGCTTGAAACAATGTCGATAAATAACCTACCTTTTAAAAGCAGGAATATTCCCACCTGTAATATGTCTAAATGTAGTTTTTTCTTTAAATATATTTTTTCTCATCAACAAGAAACTGTACAAATAGACTTTACGTTGCATAAAGACAGCCCTTTTTCATTAACGCTATTTGAAACTAGCTTTGATCTTTTCGAGCATATTAAAGGTGTTAAACCAAGAAGTAAATTATACATGCCTGAACCTTTTGTTATAACGGATGCTACTATTCTTAGGCAATCTATTATGCTTAATTAAAATGCACTTAAGTTACCTTACCTTAAGTTAACAGGCTTTAAGCTATATGACATTTAATATTTTTTGATGTAAATCTGATTTTGGAAATAGTATGAAAAACACTAAAAAAGCATCAATAACAGCACCTCAAAAAGCTACGAATAAACAGCTTAAAAGTTGGCAAAGCCCTTTTGTGTTTTTAGCTGTAGCTCATATTATTATGGCAATTACTTTTGCGGCTTGGATGGCAATGCTAAACAACTTTGTTGTAGAGCAGGCGGCCTTCACTGGTGCTGAAATTGGCATGTTGCAATCACTTAGGGAAATCCCTGGGTTCTTAGCGTTTACAGCCGTGTTTGTACTATTAGTTTTTAGCGAGCAAGTTTTTGCCTTAATCTCATTATGTGTGCTTTCTATAGGTGTTGCTATTACAGGCCTATTTCCGAGCGTCTATGGACTTTATGCGACCACTGTACTGATGTCTATCGGTTTCCATTACTACGAAACTATCAATAACTCTTTAAGTCTTCAATGGCTTAAAAAGGAGGAGACGGCACCAAAACTTGGCAAACTAATGTCGATAAAATCAGCTGCATCGTTGTTCTGTTACAGCCTTATTTGGCTTGGTTGTACTGTTTTCTCAGCAAGCTATCAAGTTATGTATTTGTTTTTTGGACTTACTGGCTTGGTACTAGCTGTATGGCTAGCTTTTGCATTACCTAAATTTCCCATGGAACATGTACAACATAAAAAACTTATCCTTCGAAAACGTTATAGCCTATATTATTTTTTAACTTTTCTATCTGGTGCTAGACGACAGATATTTGTTGTATTCGCAGGCTTCCTCATGGTTGAAAAGTTTGGTTACAGTGTGCAAGAAATAACAATGCTATATATGATTAATCATGTGATCAATTTTTTCTTAGCGCCTAAAATTGGCCAATGGATAACTAAAGTAGGAGAACGAAACGCGTTAACGGTTGAGTATATTGGCTTGATATGTGTGTTTGTTTCGTATGGATTAGTTGAGTCTGCAAATTTTGCTGCAATCCTGTATATTATTGACCATTTATTTTTTGCAATGGCGATTGCCTTAAAAACATATTTCCAAAAAATTGCTGATCCAGAAGATATCGCATCAAGTGCTGGTGTTAGCTTTACTATTAATCATATCGCCGCAGTGGTTATTCCAGCAGCTTTTGGCTTAGTGTGGCTTTATGACACTTCTTTAGTCTTCTATACCGGAGCGGGCTTTGCTTTAGTCTCTTTAATGGCAAGTCAGTGTGTTCGTATAGTACCAACTTCAGCTAATATATGATCATTTATACTTGCTAAAATAACCAACTACTTCATTATTAAATAAATCATGGCTTCGTCATTATCAACTCAATAGCCTGCTAGCAATCAATCGAGTGCATTACACTCGATTTACTTTTCCTTAGTACAACAAAATCAAAAGCTTAATATAGCTAATATAAAGCACATTTAGCCAAAATTACTTATGCATTTTTTTTGCTGCATATTTTTCTTGCGCTATAATAAAATATAGGTATAGTCACCTTTTGACACTCTGCATGTCATAAGTTAACTAAATCCAACTAAAAAGAACAAAAGGTAGTATTATGATCACTTTAAACAGCGCTATAATTAGAAAGATAGTCATTGCATTAATAGGCGTTATAGCTCTATTGTTTAGCTTTCTTTATTACCTATACTCCAATTTAGATCTAGATGCAAAACCAAGGGTTTTACCAAATTACAAATTAAGCACATGGAATCCAGAAGGTATTCCAAATGCTACAAAATCAAGCAAAATAACTCCAGATTTAATCACTGGAAACTCTATGCATTTAGGTATAAATAACAATGATCAACTCATGATTGCAACTGCACCTAAACAAACGTTAGATTGGGTTGCAGAAACACAATTTTATATCCCCGAAGGCCCTACACTTGATAAAAATGGACATATATATTTCAGTCCATATCAGCCCCAAGAAGATGTTAGCTTAGTGTCTCTTGATGGGAAAACAGGAGAAAGACGTTGGACTGTACCAGCTTACGGAGATACAAATGGTTCTGGCGCTATCTTAATTTTGAACGATCCTGCAAGTAATCAACAAATTATTTATCACGCTACCTATTCAGACATCTATGCACTTAGTACTGAAGGAAAGATTATTTGGCAAGCTAAAACAACCTTCTCATTTAAAGGGGAAGGAAAAAACCCGCATACATGGGGGGTAAATTATTTGCCTGGTATTGACGCATTAAGTGTTTTATCTGAAGATGGAAAGCTAATGTTATTCTCTAGGGTAGATGGAAAAGCTCTTTTAGCAGAAAACTATGAACTACCGGGCTCCCCTGCTTCAAATGATTATATAGATAAACCATCTGACTTTATTTCAGGCCTAGCTGATAAAGCTGGTGAAGAAGTTTTTGGTAAAACGCCAAAAGGGCAAGGTTTATTCTCAACCATTAGTATGATCATTTTTGGTGGAGGCAAAGAAGTCACAAACTTTTATGGAAGTGATCCAAATAGAACACGACTTTACATTGCTGCTACCGCCCCTGATGAAATTGATGGAAAAAAAGATGGTGTATCATCATTAGGTGCTATCTATGCTATCGATTTTAGTAAAAAAGATGCAGGCTCATTTCAACCTATAATTTCAGCTCGCTTCGATTTCGAAGGAGGTACAGGAGCAACCCCTTCTATAAGTAACGATGGTAAATGGGTTTTTGCATCTGACGAAAACGGCAACTTAATTGCGCTAGATAGTGAACTCAATGAAGTTTGGCGAATAAATGTCGGTTCACAAATAGCAGCTTCCGTTGCTGTAAGTTCAGATAACAACGAACTCTACGCTATAACAGCTAGGTCGATTTATAAAATAATTAACAAAGGAAGTTCGGCTGAAATAGCATGGAATGCTAATTTGTCTATGTATCCTGGCTTTAACACAATTAATGCTCTAACAGCAGTGATTACCGCTAATGGAATAGCTGTAAGTTTAGGGGCAACTCCTTCGTTTGCTGGTGATGTCCCATTACTCATTGATAATGGTTTTGGGTTATTAGATAAAAAAACGGGAGAAGTCATTAGCTTTACAGAAGGATTTGAAGAGTCTATTGCTGTCACTATGCTTGCTCCAGATGGAGCCTTTGTAATAGGAAGCTCACCAACTCGACGATTATTAGCTAAAGGGTTATTTGGAGATAAAATAAAAAAAATTCAAGGTGGTGTTGCACGATATAAATCAACAGATGACACACTATTGGCCCGAGATGCAGTTTGTATGGCCGAACGGTTCAAGGTGAGACAAAGTGGTTATAACCAAACTGAACACCCTGCAGCCTTTGAGTGGGATTCAAAGCAAATTTCAATTTTAATCGAGCAGGCTGAGAATGCGTTAGGGAATAAAATCAATCACCTTGAAACAGAATGTAAAAGGTTAAATTCACTTATCTCAACACGGTGAATACCAAAATCAAATCCTATATAATAGGTTTAAACGCGATATTAATTTATCAAGAATTAGATCGCTAAAATGCAAAAAGTTATGCGAAATCGCATGCAATTAAATAATGAGAAAATCATGTTAAATAAACTAAAAAACGTGCACAAATATTCGATTATGTTATTTATCTGTACAGCATTACTTGCTTGTTCGGAATCCGTTGAGATTGACAAAAATTCCGATGAGCATGGGTTTTCTGCACCTACCACTGCGACAATAAAGGCAAATAAAGCTCTCATATCATCACTTCCCTTTGAAGATAAAAGTGATTTTCAACAGGTTAATAGAGGGTTGATTGCACAAGAGGATCATCTTGCTATTTATATGGATGAAGGGAAAAAAGTTTGGGATATGTCAGAGTTTGACTTCATAGAATATAAAGGTGAAACGGGTAACGCTCCTGCTAGTGTTAATCCTAGTTTATGGAGACAGGCTTCATTAAACAATGTACATGGTCTATTCAAACTTCAAGATGGTATATACCAAATTAGGAACTACGACCTTGCAAATATGACGATCATTGAAGGTGATTCAGGTTGGATAATTGTAGACCCCTTAACCTCTACAGAAACAGCTAGCAGAGCTTTATTGTTTGCTCAAAAGCACTTAGGTATACATCCAATTAAAGCCGTTCTATTCACCCATAGCCATATAGATCATTTTGGTGGGATCGATGGTATATTAATGCACATGACCGATAGAGAAAAATCTCAATTACGTCTAATTGCGCCAGAAGGCTTTATGGAAGAAGCCACAAGTGAGAACCTAATTGCAGGCATAGCGATGGCACGACGTGCCTCTTATATGTACGGAAAATTCTTACCTCGCACGGAAAGAGGCCATGTAGGCTCTGGATTAGGAAAGGGCCCTGCGTTTGCTACATTTAGCTTACTACCGCCAACTGAAATAATCAGTCACGAACATAATAAACTTGATATCGATGGTGTGCCTTTTTCTTTTCACTATGTTCCTGAATCAGAAGCTCCTGCTGAGTTTATTTTCTATTTACCTGAACATAAAGCCTTTGGCGGCGCTGAACTTGTCTCTCGAACAATGCATAACGTTTACACTTTAAGAGGGGCTAAAGTAAGAGATGCTAGCCAGTGGAGCCAATATATCGAAGATGCAAGAGAGAATCATAAAGAAGCTGAACTGTATTTCGGTAGCCATCACTGGCCAATATGGGGAAGTGAAAACATCCAAGAGTTCCTGCAGATTCAAAGTGATACTTATAAGTATATTCATGATCAAACAGTACGATTATTAAATTCTGGTTATACGCCAACCGAGATAGCTGAATTAATAGAGCTACCTGAGTCCTTAACCCGTGGTTTTTCTAATAAAGGATATTACGGCACTCTAAAACACAATAGCAAAGCAGTGTATCAATTTTATATGGGTTGGTTTAGCGGTAACCCTGCTACTTTAGATCCCTTACCTGAAGAAGAGACTGCTAAAAGGTATATAACCATGATGGGAGGAGTAGATGTTGTTTTAGAAAAAGCGCAACAGCAATTTCACCTTGTCGATCAAAGTAATTCAGATCTCGTTAGTAAAGAATATCGTTGGCTTGCACAGCTTTTAAATCAAGTGGTTTTTGCATCCCCAAATAATCAGAAAGCGAAAGCTTTACTTGCAAAGGTCTATGACCAACTTGGCTACTTGTCTGAGTCAGCACCTTGGAGAGATTTCTACTTATCTGGTGCTTATGAATTACGCCATGGCAACAAAGCAGACAATCAATCATTGAATGACATTAAACAGGTTTTACTTGCCATGTCTGTTGATAAATTCTTTACCAAACTAGCTGTTAGTTTGAATGCAGAGAAAGCAGAAAATAAATCAATGAAAGTTGCTATCAACTTTACAGATATAAATGAGAGTTACCTATTAACACTAAAAAATTCTGTTTTAAGACATAAGAAAACTTCTATTAACAATCAAAATCAAGTTGATGTTACTGTAAACATTACTCACTTACTTTTTATTGACTTAATAACAGGTGATGCGGGTTTGAAAGAAACCTTATTCGGTGATGAACTGCAAATAAAAGGAAGCAAAATAGATCTTATCGATTTCTTAAGATCATTTGACAAACTTGAAGGCGATTATAATATTATAGAACCTTAAAAACCTTACTTAAAAGCCATTTTACTTTTTAGTAACTTGGCTTTTTTATTGAGTTATATACAGTTTTGGCTATTTAACCTGATGTGGTTTAAGAGATAACTTAACTTCGCGATGTTTATTGATTTAAATAAGTAAGCGAGACTCTAGCTTGAACGCTTTTATTGATTCAAGGGAGATTCATGGGTAAATAGCTTGCCTATTGCAAATAAATTTCAAGTAGAAACAGAGAGAAAAGCTACTAGAGAAGTATTCATTAGCCGAGCTCAGGTTATTTACACTTGCTTACTTGATAAGCATCTATTAATGCATTCATCATAAACTTCATCGTTTTATGGGTTTCTTTCGCTGAAAGTTTTTGGTTTTTTCTGTATCGAACCCAAGCGTCATTACTTGAGAGGTTTTCAATCGCGTTAAATAGTATTGGTTCATCCTCTTCATTAAAAGGTAAAATACTGGCAATAATATCGTGTTCAATATCTAACCACCTACGATTGAATTCTGTTAAATGCTTTGAATGGTGTCTAAGGTACTTAGCTGCTACAATATAAGGAAGCACACTTTCATAAATACTCGCTTTTCTTTCCAACATTTCAAGTAATTGCTCTTGCCATATTTGTGAAACCCAAGGTTTAGCTGCTTCAGGGGCAAAGCTGCTTTGCACTTCTATAGCCACTTCTCTGTATAACAATTCCATTTCGTTGAATCGGCGAAAAACAGTACGTAAGCCAACTTTAGCTTCTTTCGCAATATCTTCTGCACTCGGAGTTATATTCCCCTGCCTTAGTAAACTTAGGAATGCCTGTACAATTTTTTGCCGGCTATCTTTAGTTCTCATGACTCTGCCGTCATCAACTTTAAGGTGGTTGGATATCTCTTTAGCTATTGCTTTTGTAGGCACTGTTTCACTCTTATTTATAGTGTTTAATATTGATATTTTGCTAATTATTAAATGAATTTACTCCTAACTATGAATAATAAATAGTTTTTGATTGTCTTCATTTTAACAAATGATAACAAATTGACACATTTAATGCCAATTACTCAAAGATATATTGACATCCAGCATGCCAATATGTATTAATGATGGATAAAACAAAAACAAAAAAAATACTTAACACTATTGGGGATTCACTATGACTTTACAAAAACAATTAACCACTAAAAAAAAATACTTATCTGCGCTTATACCTTTACTCATCATAAGTACGGGTGTTTCTGCATCTACTGAAGAAGTGACTTTAAAAGATAAAAATGCCTTAGAAACAATAACAGTAACATCACAAAAGAGATCTCAAAATCTACAAGCCGTTCCTGTTGCAGTTACAGCAATTAATGCAGAAACAATCACTTCTGAAGCTATTAAAGACGTGTTTGACCTTCAAGCCAACGTACCTGGCTTAGGTGTTTATCAAAGCCAAAATGCTACACAAGCCAGCTTCTCTATTCGCGGAGTTGGAACAGCTGCACAAAACTTTGGTCTTGAGTCTTCCGTTGGTTTATATGTTGATGGTGTTTATAGATCTCGGCAAAACGCTATGATCAATAATTATGTTGATGTTGAAACTGTAGAAGTTTTAAGAGGTCCGCAAGGCACACTTTTCGGAAAGAATACCCCTATGGGAGCTATCAATGTTCGTACTGTTGCACCAAGTCATGGTGATTCGAATGCTTACATAGAACTAGGCGTGGGTAACTACAACCTTAAAAATATATCAGGTGCAAGTTCTTTTACTGCCATAGATGATATATTAACGTTCAGATTAACAGGTTTTGGTACACAGCGAGATGGTACAGTATCTGATCTAGAACTTGGAAAAAATAAGTTAAATGATAGAAATCGTTTTGGGGCTAGAGTACAAGCGTTATATACACCCACAGATGATTTAACCTTACGTATTATTGCTGATTATTCAAAAATAGACGAAATTTGTTGTGCCTCAGGGCCTACGGCAAATAATTTTCAAGCGACTGAGGTTCCCGGAAAGTTAGGAAGTGATTTTCTTTTTTCCTCCCCATTATTTAATGCCAACATAATCAAATCTGAAGATTTTCATAAACGTGAAACAGCTTTAAGCTATTTACCACAATCTACAATGGAAGATAGCGGTTTATCTGCAGAAATTAGTTATGAATTAAGTAATCAGTTAACCATGACCTCATTAACGGCTTATCGAGACTTTAGTTCTTATGATAATGCTGATGTTGATTTTGTGTCAGTTGATTTAATAGGTAAAGTTAATGATGCTGAACAAAATTCTTTTTCTCAAGAGCTAAGATTAAATTACGATGGTGATAATTTTCACGCTATAGCAGGTCTCTATTACTTCACCCAAGATTTAAATGCCCATGGTATAACCTCTATGGAAAAGGATATGAATAGTTATACCTTAAATGGTATTTACGGTGGGCAACTAAATTCGGTATTATCGGGAATAGATCAAATCAGCGTTCTAAGTAATGGTTTAATTGCACCTTCTGCTGACTCTTTTGGTATATCAACTTTTGAAAACTATTCTGTGCAAGATCATGAAAGCTATGCTGCCTTTGGTCAACTTGATTATTACCTAACAAATGAATTCACTATAACGCTTGGTTTACGCTATACCGATGAAAGTAAAGAACTTACAAATACTTTTACTGAAAACTACGCAAGTGGTGCTATACATCCAACAACTTTAACAACTATTGGCAACGTAGCCTTCCCAGAAACCATTGTGCCAGGAAGTGTACTCTATAGCGCCGGTGCAGCAGGGATGGCATTGCAAAAAATCATGTCAGGTGCTGTTTTACCTGGTACACCTGAGTATATGCAAGCGATCAGTACATTTGCACCATTTCAAGCAGAGGGCTGGGGAGCGCAATCACTTGCAGCAGCAACAAGATCTCGCCCCGATATAGAAGAAGCACTAGATGACTCACAAGTAACAGGTACAATAAAACTAGCTTATCAGCCGAACAAAGAAACTCTGCTTTATGCCTCATATGGGACTGGTTATAAATCAGGGGGAACCAACACAGATAGAATTGATATTTCTTTTGATCCTATTTTCAATGCTGAAACTTCTTCATCTTTTGAAGTAGGTATAAAAAAGGACTTCCCTGACCAAGCGTTAAGGTTAAATGTTGCAGCACACCTAACTGAAGTTGAGGACTTTCAAAAGTCAACTTATGCTGGCACAGGCTTTAATCTACAAAATGCTGGTAACTATGATACATCTGGTATTGAACTAGAAAGTACATGGTTGCCAACCGATTCCACAAAAGTCTCTCTTGCCTATGCATATATCAAAGCTGAATATTCGAGTTTTGATAAAGGTGCATGCTGGATCGCAACACCTTGGAATACAGGAGAGCAACCACCAGGGCAAGAAAGTGATAACCCAGCAAAACCTAATCCTTATTGTAATCAAAAGGGAAATCAACCGATTCAACAACCTCAGCACACAGCCCTGTTGCAAGTTGCACAAGATTTTGAAATAACAAGTAGCATCTATGGTACAGCTAGTATCGACTACAACTATATTGACAGTTTTTATAGTGAATCGAGTAATGACCCCCTATCTGAGATTGAGGCAAGTGGGTTAGTTAATGCTAGGTTAAAGTTGACTTTCGATAATTATGATTTCGATTTACTGTTTTGGGGACGAAATATTACAGATGAAAAATCTAAGAGCTCGGGCGCTCCTGCAACACTACAGGATGGAAAGTTAATAAATTTCTATACTGAACCTGCTACCTATGGAGTAACATTCAAACAACAATTCTAATAAATATCAATGGAAAATGGGCAGAGTATCTATACAACACGCCTGTTTTCCATTCTTCTTCTAGCCTTAAAGAATGTTTTATCCTCACCATTTTTGAACTACCTAAAATGATTAAGCCTTTCCAGAAGTGTTGAGTTTTTATTTACGTTAGCCGCCTCCCTCTTCACATATATTCTATATAACATTAAAAAAACGAATATTGACAGAATTAAGCATTCGAGCAAATTTGAAAATAACCTTCCCGTAAGATGATAACTTATTAAGACTATCATAAGGTTACCTTTTACCATGAGTGTTTTGTCTAAAAGCGTTCTATCTTTTGGGTTTAAGTAAAATAAATTAACCTACAGCAATTTAGTGTTTGTAATGAAAATAGGTTAAAAAAAGGTAGCAAGATAAAATAGCCCTACTTTAAATGTAATTCCCTTCATAGAAACAAAAAACGGTGTTGAATAGTTATATTCAACACCGTTAATATTCGTTCTCGCTTAAGCTAATAAGTGATTAGAAACGCCATACAGCTAGAAGTTGTGCTGTGTTATCGTCAACACCTTTAGCACCTAACTTGTTTTTCCAGTATTGGTATTCAATACCAACAAATAAACGTTGAGAAGGTGTACCAATTAATTCACCGACATCTAAACGAATTTGTGGTTGGAATAAAACCCATGACTCAAGTTTTGTAGGAGTTCCAAATGAAAATGTATGGTACTGATCGCGACCTTGAATGTACTCTAGGTGACCTTCAATGCTCCAGCTAGTTGAACCAATTTTGAATGGGTAAGCCCATGCAAAATCAACCATGAAACTTGTATCTTCATCAACCACACCAAAACCGTTAGCTGGTGTATCTTCTGCGCCACTCATGTGAATGTAAGCACTGGTATTTAATGTTGCAAATGCAAAGCCTGGTAAGTCTAATGCGAAAGTAACACCTGGTAAAACCCAAGAGCTATCAACTGCTGGTGCATAGTTAAAACCTGCAACTAAACCGATATCTTTAACTGGACCAAACGATAAATCGTTACCTGTGATAGCACCTAAACTGAAGTTTGAGTACCACTCACCGTAAAATTCACTGCTATCGCCAACATTTCCATTACCACTGTAACGAGAATGATCTACGAAGAAGAAATTATCACCATATTCCCAGCCACCAGCATGTTGAAAAGTAACAATTGTTGCATCTGCAGTGCCACCAGTACCTGCTATTTCAAGTTCACCCATAGCTTGTAATTGAATTTCGGTATTACCCCAAATTTCAGCAGAGGCCGAAGCACTCATTAATGCAGCCGATGCAAACGCAGTTGTTGCAGCAGCTTTTAGTACTTTACTAAATTTCATATTTAACCCTTTAATGTTTCATTGTTTAAAAGTTTTTATATTTATAAGTTTTTTATATTTTCAGCTTTTATTAACGCCTTTATTTACACCTGTTATTATACATAAACATTAAAAAGCGTAAAAAATTTAGCTAACAGCACTAAAATCACAAATCCTGACACAATTGTCAACTTGATTATGATTTATTTACATTGTTCGCACAAAAAGTAACCCCTTAAAACTTGACTATAGTGTCAAGTTTTGATATCAAAGATAATAAAACTAATAGTTAGCGCTAATCTAATTTTGTAAAAAATTAACCATGACAAACTTTAACTATTATAATTTTAATAGTTATAAACAAAGGTGAAAAAATATGAGTTTTCAATCGTTCTTCCCTCCAAGAAGGATATTAATGGGTCCAGGCCCTTCTGATATCAGTCCTGAAGTATTATCAGCATTATCAAGACCTGTTATTGGTCATTTAGATCCTCTTTTCATCGGTATGATGGACGAAGTTAAATCGCTTCTCCAATATGCTTTTCAGACAAAAAATGAATTTACTATCGCCTTATCAGCGCCAGGTTCAGCGGGTATGGAAGCGTGCTTTGTTAATTTAATCGAAGCTGGCGATAAAGTAATTGTTTGTCGCAACGGTGTATTTGGCGATCGTATGATTCAAAATGTGCAACGTATTGGTGGAGAAGCCATTGTTGTAGACTCTCCTTGGGGAAGAGCTGTTGAGGTTGATAAAGTTGAGCAAGCACTCATTAACAACCCAGACGCTAAATTTGTAGCTTTTGTTCACGCTGAAACTTCTACAGGTGCAGTTTCTGATGCTAAGTCAATTTGTGCACTAGCTCAAAAGCACAATTGTTTAACTATCGTTGATGCTGTTACATCACTTGGCGGCATCGATCTAAAAGTTGATGAGTGGGGAATTGATGCTATTTACTCTGGTTCACAAAAATGTTTATCGTGTGTACCTGGCTTATCCCCACTTTCTTTTAGTACTAAAGCGGTAGAAGTGATTAAAAATCGTAAAACACAAGTACAAAGTTGGTTCTTAGATCAATCTTTAGTGATGAGTTATTGGTCCGGTAATGGAAAACGTAGTTATCACCATACCGCACCAGTTAATTCTTTATACGGGCTGCATGAGTCGCTTGTACAGTTACATAACGAAGGTATCGAAAATAGTTGGGCAAGACATAAAGCTCAGCACGAAACTTTAGCGAAGGGACTAAATAAACTCGGCATTAAATTTATTGTCCCTGAAAATGAACGTTTACCTCAATTAAATGCGGTATACATTCCACAGGGCGTTGATGATGCAAAAGTGAGAAACTATTTACTTAATCACTATAATTTAGAAATTGGCGCTGGTTTAGGCGATTTAGCAGGTAAAGCATGGAGAATAGGGACCATGGGGTATTCTGCAAAAAGTGAAAACATTGCATTATGCTTAACAGCTATAGAAGACGCACTTAGCCAATTTAGTTAACTTGTTTAGAGCCGTAAACCATGCGGCTTTTTCATTTCCACTCAAACTATTTAAAAGATATTACCAATTCAAAATATTTTATCTATAAATACAAAAACATCCTATAATTCATCTTTAATCACAAAGCAATTCATTAAGATAAATTTAACTATGATCAAACACACTGTCGAAATAATGTTTTCTGAACAAGAAATTAAAGAAAGAGTAAGCGAGTTAGGCGAATACATTAACTGTCACTATCAAGACAGTGAAGATTTAGTCATGGTAGGTTTACTAAGAGGTTCTTTTGTCTTTATGGCTGATTTAACACGTGTCATTACGGTAAGCCATAGCATCGACTTTATGACAGCTTCAAGTTATGGAAATAGCACTGAAAGCTCTCGTGACGTTCATATCCTAAAAGATCTCGACGGCTCTATAGAGGGTAAAGATGTTCTACTTGTAGAAGATATAGTAGATACAGGAAACACCTTAAATAAAGTACTTCAAATATTAAAATTACGAGAGCCCAATTCAATTAAAATTTGTACATTACTTGATAAACCTTCAAGAAGAGAGATAGAAGTGCCTGTAGAATGGGTAGGTTTTGAAATTCCTGATGAGTTTGTTGTTGGTTTAGGTATCGATTACGCTCAAAAATATAGGAATTTACCCTACATCGGCAAAGTCGTTCCATGTGAATAATAAGGTATTTTACTTAAGCGGCTAAAAAGGAGCCTAAGCGCCAACTCACTCACCTTTATCTCCCCCCTTTAACCGCAAAGCTTATAGTTATACAAATTGCAAATAAAAAAGCTTACATCTTTCAATGTAAGCTTTTTTAATCATTTTATATTTTTAGCTAGTTATACTTCAATCAAGTATATTTTCACTCAGTTAATATAAATTAATGATTATAAGAACATGAACTTAGCGATACATAATAACGTTAATGCCCAAACACCTTTTGATACTTGATCAGAATTACCTGTACCTACTTTAAGTACAGTATAAGTAATGAAACCAAATGCAATACCATTAGCGATTGAGAAGGTGAATGCCATCATAATAACGGTTGAAAGTGCTGGAACATATTCAGTTAAGTCTTCCCAATCGATACCTTTAAGTGAAGTCATCATTAACATTGCAACATAAATTAACGCACCATCAACAGCAAAAGCAGGAAGCATTTTTGCTAATGGTAAAAAGAACATGCCTACTAAGAATAATAAACCGATAGTTAATGCAGTAAGACCTGTGCGACCACCAACAGATACACCCGCAGCAGACTCAACATAAGAGGTTACAGGAGGACAACCAAATGCTGTACCGATAACAGAAGAAACAGAATCAGCTTTTAAT
>CAWVWK010000046.1:0-16286 GCA_963933725.1 uncultured Colwellia sp. | reverse complement strand
CAACAATTGGCATGAAACCATGATCTTTACCACATAACTCTGCACATTGACCTCGATAAATACCCGGCTCGTCAACTTTAGTCCAAGCTTCGTTTATGAAACCAGGGTTAGCATCTTGTTTAACAGCAAATGCAGGAATCCACCAAGCATGTATTACATCATCAGAGGTAATTAAGAAACGTACTTTTTTGCCAACGGGAATAATGAGAGGTTTATCCACTTCAAGTAAGTAGTTTTCACCTTTTGGAGCCGCAGAGCCATCAGCATTTTCATACTGCTCTCTAGGTGTTGATAATATAGAGTAGAACTCAATATCTTCATCAAAATACTTGTAGTGCCATTTCCACTGTGAACCGGTAATTTGAATGGTAACGTCTGAATTGTCGTTATTTTCCATTTCTATTAGGGTGTTAGTTGCTGGCCATGCCATTGCAATAAGTATAACAACGGGAATCGCTGTCCATAATATTTCAACTTTAGTGCTTTCATGAAAATCGGCGGCTTTAGCACCTTTAGACTTTCGATGAAATATCATTGACCAAAACATAGCCCCGAATACAACAACACCTATAATAGTACACACATAAAGTGCATACATATGTAGGTCATAGACTTCATTACTAATTTCAGTTACACCAGGGGTAAGATTTAGCTGTTTTTCAGCCCAAGCTGAACTGGAAAAAATTGCTCCCAAAAACAGCCAACCTAGGTTACCTCTATTCACTTAACTTCTCCTCTATTTAACATAGAAACAGAAATACAGTAATGGACTACACAACTCAAAAACTGAATATCTGCTAATTTATAAAATTTATTGTTATTACTTTTTTTATTAAATTAACGGACAGGAAATGGCAAAATAAGAGGGATATATCGAATTAGCGCATTAACGTCTTTATTTTTATATCGCTATTTTTCACATAGCTTTATTAGTTACTTTTTTACTCGATAACTGTACTAGAATCACTCAATTTTATATCTAGGTCAAACGTTTTATACAAGCGATTTTTTAAAAAAACCATTAATTTCAACTGAGTATTAACTCTAACTCGCTTTTAAGCCCTAACCCATGGGCTGTACTATTTTTAAGCAAGGAAAATAATTAATTTTCGTAAAAGTAAGCAGATCTCGCTTTTGCTTCTAATCTGTTTAATTAATGAACAAATCAGATTAAAGGTAACAAAAACTTAGAGGTTTGAGGAAGAAAGAGGAGGTCTAAGTAAAAGGTTAAAATCTGTCAGTTATAAACCATCAGTGATCAGGCTTATAACTAACAGCTTTCTACTTATCGCTTTTTTTTAACTAATCGCTTCAAAGAAGGCTTTCACCAATGGTTGAGATTTACTTTGATTTAAGCAACATACGCCTAAGTCGAAAGGCGCTATTTCCCCAATATTAGATAAGTATTCTACTTTATCTTTTACTGGGCTATTTTCTACAACGACCTTAGGAACAAAACCAACACCGCAACCTAATGCGACCATACTTACCAATGCTTCATGTCCGCTTACCTTGGCATAAATGTTTGCCTTGCCTTGTTGTTTTTTTCTAAACCATAGTTCGAACCTTTTACGTGCTGGACCATGCTCTGGCAGGATGATTGGAATACTCGACCAATTTAGTACAGACTCACTCAACTGTTGACGAACAGCGCATTGCATTAAAGGAGCGATAACTGCAAGTGGTATGGTCGCAATTCGCTGAAAATACATACTTCTGGATAAATGTTCTGGGCTCGCCGCAATAGCAAAATCTACCAGCTTACTTTGTACTTGCTCTATGGCATCAGACGCATCACCCGTTGTCAGCATAATTTCCACTTGCGGATGCTCTAATCGAAAGCGCTCTAATAAAGGAGGAAGATGACTATAAGCAGCCGTCACAGAGCAATATATTTTTAATTTCCCTGTTAAAACTTGCTTCGTATTATCAAGAGATTGTTTAAATGTATGCCATTGCTCTGTTTGTTGAATGGCATATTGCTGAAATTTAATTCCTGCTTCTGTTAAGGAAACCGCCTTATTATCACGGTGAAACAATTCACAACCGACCTCATTTTCTAAACGCTGGATTGCTCTGGAAAGTGTCGACGTACTCATGTGAAACATATGTGCGCTCTTACCAAAGTGCAGGCTTTTACTTAAATGAATGAACATTGCTAATAATTTTTGGTTCATAAATTTTCTTCTTTTGGTTTAGGGTTTAAAGTTAAAATTGCAAGGGGAAAGTAAGATCTAGAAACTAGAAACTTAGGGTGCGGGTAAAAGAGTAGAGGTAAGGAAAGCTATAATGAGAGAAAACGTGAAAGTCATCTAATTGTATACGCTTCCTCTCTTTTTCTTAACTTGTAACTGATAGTTTAAAGCTTTTAACTTCTCTGTTTTTCTTAACTTAAAACTGACAGCTCGCAACTCGAAAACTCGATTCTCCTTTCTACTCTACACCTTATGTTGCCATAAACGCAACATTACGTTGCAAATATATCATTTTGCGCAACAATCATATTGAGTTATTATCCATTCATCGTCAAAACACTGACTAACCAACATTAAAAGTTCAAGGAATTAGCATGAGTAATTATTTCAATACCCTCAGTTTACGTGAGAAACTTGGTCAATTAGGCAAATGTCGTTTTATGAAACGTGAAGAATTCAGCGATGGTTGTAACTTCATTAAAGATTGGAACATTGTTATTGTCGGTTGTGGTGCACAAGGTTTAAACCAAGGTTTAAACATGCGTGACTCTGGTTTAAATATTTCTTATGCATTACGTGAAGCGGCTATCACTTCAAAACGTCAATCATGGCAATGGGCTACAGAAAATGGTTTTACAGTTGGCACTTATGAAGAATTAATTCCACAAGCTGACTTAGTATTAAACTTAACACCTGATAAGCAGCATACTTCTGCTGTTACGGCTGTTATGCCTCATATGAAGCAAGGTTCAACATTAGCTTACTCTCACGGTTTCAATATTGTTGAAGAAGGTATGCAAATCCGTAAAGACATTACCGTTGTAATGGTTGCACCTAAATGTCCTGGTACTGAAGTACGCGAAGAATACAAGCGTGGTTTTGGTGTACCAACACTTATCGCTGTGCACCCTGAAAATGACCCGCAAGGTAACGGGTTAGCTATTGCTAAAGCTTATGCAAGTGCAACGGGTGGTGACAGAGCAGGTGTATTAGAGTCTTCTTTTATTGCTGAAGTTAAGTCTGACTTAATGGGTGAGCAAACAATTTTATGTGGTATGTTGCAAACTGCTGCTGTTCTTGGTCATAAGCAATTAGTTGCCCAAGGTATTGATGCAGCTTACGCACGTAAGTTATTACAATACGGTTTAGAAACAACAACTGAAGGCTTAAAGCACGGTGGCATCACTAATATGATGGACAGATTATCAAACCCTGCAAAAATTAAGGCGTTTGATATGTCAGAAAGCTTAAAAGTTATTTTACGTCCATTATTTGAAAAGCACATGGATGATATCATTGAAGGTCATTTCTCTGCCACGATGATGGAAGACTGGGCAAATGATGATATTAACCTATTAACATGGCGTGCAGAAACAGCTGAAACAAGCTTTGAAAAAGCGGATGATTGTGACACTGAAATTACTGAACAAGAATACTACGACAAAGGCATTTTCGTTGTCGCTATGATCAAAGCTGGTGTTGAACTTGCTTTTGAAGCGATGGTGGCTGCAGGTATTATTGAAGAGTCTGCTTATTACGAGTCTTTACATGAAACACCACTTATCGCTAACTGTATTGCCCGTAACAAATTATATGAAATGAACGTAGTTATTTCAGATACAGCTGAATACGGAAACTACTTATTCACCCATGCTGCCGTTCCTTTACTTGAAGAGTTTGCTTCTAACTTAACTTTAGAAGAATTAGGCGAAGGCTTAAAAGAGACATCTAATAATGTTGATAATGCGCGTTTAATTGAAGTAAACGAAGCAATTAGAAGCCATGGTGTTGAAGTAATTGGTAAAGAATTACGTGGCTATATGACAGATATGAAAAAAATAGCGAGTGCTAGCTAAGAGCTTTTACTCAGTTGGCTCTATGAGCTAAAAGAATCTAAGTAAATTTCTACATCATTAAAAAATGGCATTGAGATTCTCTCAATGCCATTTTTTTTACGCCATATTTATCAGGTGTAAACCACCCAGCAAAAAGCGCTACGTTGAAACGACACCTTAAATAACCATGAAAGCTTGCTTTGAGCATAGAATTCTATTAACGTATCTTTAACATTTGTCATGAATTCAATACAATTTCATGACATTACTAAGACTATAAAAATTATATTACTAAAAAGGACAACGTTTTAATGGACACACTTTTAATTGAACTCATTACGAGCCCTATATTGTGGCTAACTATCGTTATTTTATACACCTTAAAAAAGGGTATTTACTTTGTACCACAAAACCGTGGTTATGTTGTTTATACCTTAGGTAAATACAGCAAAACTTTATCGGCTGGCTTAAATTTTATTATTCCATATGTACAATCTATTGCTGCAGATCGTAACCTTAAAGAGCAGTCATTAGACATACTCTCTCAACCTGCTATTACAAGAGATAATATCACCTTAGAAATTGACGGTATTTTGTTTATGAAAGTAACAGATGCGGCGGCCGCAACGAACAACATTACAGACTATAAGTTATCTGTAACACAACTTGCCATGACCACAATGCGTAATGCTATTGGCTCAATGGAGCTTGATGAGTGTTTTCAAAACCGTGATGCGATTAACGCTCAAATTCTTGGCGCGATGACCGAAGCCACCGCACCTTGGGGGGTTATGGTAACTCGTTATGAAATTAAAGATATAACGCCACCACAAACTATTCGTGAAGACATGGAAAAGCAAATGACCGCAGAAAGGGAAAAACGATCTGTTATTTTAACCGCTGAAGGGGTTAAAACAGCGGCTATCACAGAAGCTGAAGGTCAAAAGAAAGCGCGAGTATTAGATGCAGAAGCCGCAAAAGCAGAACAAGTTCTCGCCGCTGAAGCGACAAAAGAATCACAAATATTAGAAGCAACCGGTAAAGCAGAAGCAATACGCTTAGTAGCAGAAGCGGATGCAAGCGCATTAGAGGTGGTTGGTAACGCAGCGAATACAGAGCAAGGTCAAGCAGCTGTTACTTTAACACTTGCACAAGATGCTATTGGAGCACATCAAGCTATTGCTAAAGACAGTACGATTGTTCTGACTGATGGAAAAACAGGTGACAATATTGCTAATACAGTTGCACAAGCCATTGCAGTTTCTAGTAGCTTAAAAGTGTAACCCTAAAAATATTAGCTTAGTAGTAAAAAATAATAACAAAAAATAAAATGCTTTAAAATTCAAAGGAGAAAATTATGCAGTACCTTTTAGATAATCACGACCATTTATGGTTTTTAATTTCAGGTCTCGCTTTCATTTTAGAACTGAGCGTTATGGGCCTTAGCGGGCCGCTTTTGTTCTTTGCTTTAGCGGCTTTAGCAACTGGACTTTTAGTGTCAACGGGAATGATTTCTGGCTGGGAAGCTGAATTTCTAGCGGTTGGCATACTAAGTGCTCTTATTGCACTGGTACTTTGGAAACCATTAAAGCGTTTTCAAAATGACAAGCACACAACGGATAATTCAAGTGACATGATTGGTCTAAAGCTTGCTGTAAGTACTGAAATCACTTCGCTAACGGGTACCGTGCGCTACTCTGGTATTAATTGGAATGCACGGCTTGCCGACAGTGGCGACCAAACCAGTCTCCCTGTGAATAGCCAATGTGAAATTGTCGCTATTTTAGGAAATACTATGTTAGTAAAACCTGTTCAGTAGTTTACTTATTTGAATTTAAATACCAACTCAAAACATCGGGTTGGTATTCCTCTATAGCAAAGTAAAACAAAATAAGTTAACCCAGCTCAATCCAAATCAAGCATTTTAACTATTCTTGCGGTTCTTGCGTTTAACTATCGAAATCGGATCGGGATGAATAAACACTTCACAAGGTGCGAACTCCTCACATATTTTATCTTCTACCTCATCACAAATTTGATGAGCACCCAATAAACATAAATCATCATTAAGCTCTAAATGGAATTGTATAAAGCGTTTAGGTCCTGCTTGACGTGTTCTAAGTTCATGAAAGCCTAAAGTGTCATTATGAAGACCAATAAGCTCTTCTATTTTAGCGAGCTCTTCGTCACTTAATTCACTATCCATCAATTGATATATACTGGTATAAATAATTTGCCCAGCACTAACCAGTAAAAAAATCGCAACCAAAATGGTAAACACACCATCTGCTTGTGACCATAAACCTTGGCTAAGAAAAACAGCTAAAAGCACACCAATATTAAGTAAAATATCAGATTTATAATGCAAAGCATCACCACTAATTACAACGGAACCAGTTTTTTTAATCACCATTTTTTGTAATACAACTAAGCCGACTGTTAACACTAAAGCAATACAGGTAACCCAAATTGCTACTTCACTGCGTACAATAACTTGTGGATTTATAACCCGCTCTACACCAGAAAAGATTAACAATATAGCAGAACCTAATACAAAAGCCGCCTGCACTAACCCTGCTAAGCTCTCAGCTTTACCATGACCAAATTTATGCTCTTCATCAGCTGGTGCTAAAGCGAAGCGTAAAATAACCACGCTCATTACTGAGGCAAATAAATCTAATAGGGAGTCTGTAGTAGAAGCCAACATAGCGCTAGAATCTGTCATAAGCCAGGCATAAAACTTTATCACCACTAAAATAAGAGCGACCGAAGAAGCGCTAACAGCGGCAAGTTTCACCCAAAAGGCATATTGCTCAGTTGCAGTCGATTCTTTTTCAGTATTCTTGGGTTCTTGGGGTGCGAATTGGTTTTTTGTCACGATTTTTCCTATTCAATACTTTTAGCCGATAAAAAAATGCATATTCACTGGTTATTGTTATAATACGCTTAAATTCAAACTAACCCAAATGATACTATGCTTGACGTTGTTTTATTTCAGCCACAAATCCCACCTAATACAGGAAATGTTATTCGTTTATGTGCCAATTCTGGCTTTCGTTTGCATCTTATAGAGCCATTAGGCTTTGATTTAGAAGATAAAAAACTTAGACGTGCTGGTTTAGATTATCATGAATTTACCGCGATAAAGCGTCATAAAAACTATGAAGCCTTCATTGAGTCTGAACAACCAAAGCGGGTTTTAGCGATTACCACTAAAACCAATAATTATTATGGTGATGTTGCTTTTACACAAGGTGACTACTTATTGTTTGGATCAGAAACCAGTGGTTTGCCAGAAGAAGTAAGATGTCAAATACCTGATCATGACAAAATTCGAATACCTATGCTCAAAGATAGCCGTAGTATGAATTTATCAAATGCGGTTTCGGTGATTGTTTACGATGCATGGCGTCAATTAGGATTTATTGACGCCGTATAGTTTAGCTAAACAGATGTGATTTACGAGACAAAAAATTCATAGCGTTATTCGAATTTTTTGTCTCTTGATAATAAGGCTGCGGCTGCGGCTTTCGCGCTTTTATCTTTATAAAGCACTTGATAAACCTGCTCCACTATTGGCATTTCAACACCATGTCGTTGAGCCAACATATAAACCTCTTTTGTGTTACGATATCCTTCAACCACCTGACCAATATCCGCCATGGCTTTATCAACACTAACACCTTGTCCCAGTGCAAGGCCAAAACGTCGGTTTCGAGATTGATTATCAGTACAAGTTAAGACTAAATCGCCTAAACCTGCCATCCCCATAAAGGTTGCTGGATCAGCATCAAGCGCCATCCCTAAACGGGTCATTTCAGCTAAACCACGGGTAATTAAAGCCGTTCTGGCATTCGCACCAAAACCAATGCCATCACCCATACCAGCACCAATGGCAATAACGTTTTTAACCGCCCCACCCAACTGCACGCCTATAAAATCTTTATTGCTGTATACACGAAAACACTTCTCACAATGCAATAAATGCGAAATTTCATCAACAAATTCATCGTCTGTTGATGAAAGAGAAATAGCCGTTGGCAAACCAGCTGCCATTTCTTTAGCGAAGGTGGGTCCAGATAAAACAGCTAAGGAAGTATCTTCGCCCAATATATCTGTGGCTACTTTTTGTAATAGGTCGCCAGTATCGGGATCTAAGCCCTTGGTTGCCCAAGCCACTTTAGCGTGAGTTAATAAGAAAGGCTTCATTTGCGCCAGCATATGACCAAAAGCATGGCTAGGTACGACAACTAAAATATTTTCGGTGGCGCTTACCGCTGCAGATAGGTTATCAGTAACACTTAAAGCTTCTGGGAAAGGGCAGCCAGATAAATATTTAGTATTTTCTCTTTCTTTAGAGAGTAAACCTGCCTGTGTTTTATCACGAGCCCATAAAATTGTTTCATGCCCGTTTCTCGCTAAACAAATAGCAAGTGCCGTTCCATAAGAACCAGCACCTAGAACTGTAATTTTTGTTGAAGCAGCCATTATTTCCCTACTTATATTTTATCAACCAATATGCATTAATTATTATAGATCAGCCATAAAGCAAAAAAGTTACGATTTCGTTGAAAGTCGTAACTTTTATTTTATACTTATTTTTTAAACGTTGGTTGAATACGTTTTAATTAATAGAGATTAACCCTAGGGTTAATCTATTTTAAGATTAGTGAGTTTCAGTGCTTTCTGGTGCGTTTACTTTGGCTTCAGCAGCACGTTGTTGAACATATGATGCGAATAAAGCTTCAAAGTTAACTGGCGCTAAATTAAATTGTGGGAAAGAACCTTTATTTACTAGACTCGCAACCGCTTCACGTGCGTAAGGGAATAAAGTGGTCGGACAAAATGCACCAATAGTATGTGCTAATTGTGCTTCTGGTAAGTTACCAATGTTAAAAATACCTGCTTGTTGTACTTCTGCTAAGAAAGCCACTTGCCCTTCAACTGAAGCCGTAACCGTAACTGCTAGGATAACTTCATAAGTGTTATCAGCTAATTTGTTTGAGCGAGTATCTAAATCTAATTGAATTTCTGGCTTCCATTCTTTTTGAAAGATTTCTGGAGAGTTTGGTGTTTCAAAAGATAAATCTTTTGTGTATACACGTTGAATAGCAAACTGAGGAGCATTCTCTTGTGCTGCACCGTTTGTTGCTTCTACTTGATTTTCTTCTGACATAACTACTTCCTATCTAATTTATTTAACTATTTTTAATTTAACTTTTATAATTTTACGGCCAAGCCCTATTCAGCAAGTAAGCCATCTAACTTGCCATCATATTCTAATGCCATAAGCTGATCACAACCACCTACATGGTTATCATTAATGAAAATTTGAGGGACAGTATAACCGCCATTACTACGTTCTATCATGGCACTACGAAGCTCTGGATTGGCACCAATATTAATTTCAGTGTAATCAACAGACTTTTGCTTTAGCAAAGCTATGGCTCTTGTACAAAACGGGCAATAAGCACTTGTGTATATTTCTACGGTAGCCATTTGTCTCTCTTATATTTTCTTTATTTACTGACCGGCAAACCAGCACTAGACCATGCTGTCATACCACCTTTGAGCACGCTAACTTTTGCAAAGCCTTCTTTATTAAGCTTATTAGCAATAGCTACTGCTGTAAGACCTCGTTCACATACTACTATGATGGGATCGTTTTTATGTTTTTCAAGGCTAGCAAAACCATTTTTACTAATTTTATCGTTCGATACATTTATCGCGTCTAAAATGTGACCTTTTTTGAAGTCTTTTTCACTACGTATATCCAGCGATACGCCATTTTCACGGTTCATCAAAAACGTAAGTTCTTGTGCGCTTATTTGTTTTACCGGTGACATTTTCATTTTAATTGTTGTCACTATAATCATCACAACAAGTGCAACCCAAATTGCACTTAACATTAAATTATTTGATGCAAATGCATTAAACTCTTCCATACCACTACCTTATTTATACTCTTAGTTGTTATCACTCTTTTCGTAGAGCAAACTGTCCACCTTAATTGAATTGTTATTATACCTATCTAGCCATAGCAAGCAACAAAGCAAACGGCTAATAGAGGAGCGAATAAAATAGCTAATAAGAATAATTAGTAAAGATCAGCCCCTCTTGTGGCATTAGTTTATGCTGTTACTTATAATGTTCTTATTACTTCAACAAAGTATTCAAAAAGGTTATCCGTGATGCAAATAACTGACTTAGCTGCTCAAGAAAAAATCCTTCCCTTTTTACGTTTAGGTTTTAGACCCTTTTTTCTAGGAGGTGCCATTTTTGGTGCAGTGGCTATAATAGTGTGGTTGCTGATTTACCGAGGTGTTTTACAGCTTTCTCCTTTAGGTGGGGGGTACTGGTGGCACATACATGAAATGGTTTTTGGCTTTGGCGCTGCCATTATTGCAGGTTTTTTACTTACCGCGGTACAAAATTGGACGGGTATGCGTGGAGTGCAAGGCAATACACTACTCATGCTTTTTTCTGTTTGGTTAGTAGCAAGGTTACTCTTAATCTTTCCTCATTGGTTAGGTGCTGAACTCACTTCTATTATTGATCTTATTTTCTTACCGCTTACCGCTTTTATCCTAGGTAAGCCCATTCTTGCCATTAAACAATACAGGAACCTATTTTTTGTTCCTCTTTTAATTTTATTTACGCTCGTCAACGCACAAATGCACGCAGCAATCTACCTTCCAAAAATATTCTCACTAACTTTTGGTGGCTATACTGGCGTCTTTCTAGTGACTTTCTTAATGTCTGTCATGATAGGAAGAGTAGTACCTATGTTCACCGCAAACGGCACACAAACACCTAAAGCGTCACCGCTACCTTGGCTAGATAAAGCCGCTAACGGAACGATAGGGCTTGCTATGTTATTACTGCTAGTGCAACCCTTTCTTGGGTTTTCAGCCACTTTTTTTGGCAGCATACTCATTGTTGCTGGTATATTACAAACAATGCGTTGGATAAGATGGAAGCCTTGGATAACACTGAACGTCCCCTTACTTTGGTCACTGCACATTGCTATTAAGTTTTTAGCTTTTGGCTTGGTTGTACTTGGGCTAAGTTACATCAGTGATCAAATACCAACAAACCATGCTTGGCATTTATTAACGGTTGGTGCAATTGGAGGGATTATTTTAGCCATGATATCGAGAGTATCACTTGGCCATACAGGACGTAGGTTATCTCCACCTACAATAATCGTTATTGCCTATCTACTGATTAATTTAGCGGCATTAATTCGCTTTTTCGGACCTTGGCTGATACCAGAAAAAACTATGATGTTTATAGATATAAGTGGCACCTTTTGGGCTCTCGCCTTTTTATTATTTGCTTTGTCTTATGGCCCTATGCTGCTAAAAGCAAGAAAAGATGGAAGGCCGGGTTAAGCGTTTTGAGCAGTAAGTAGCAAGTATTAAAATAGTACAGGTTATATATTGAACGCTGTCTTTTTAGATAGAGAAACAATTAACAAGAACATTAAAACATCAACTATTTCAGTTCAAGTTGATGTTTTAATTTGTTATGACATGACCCTTGCTGACGATATTTTACATTGATGCCAAGGTACACAGCTCATTCTGGTTAATAAATGGGTACTCAATAAGGAAACACTGGAAGCTTTGCCTAAGCTTAAATACATAGGTATCATCGCCACAGGTTATAACAACGTAGATATAAAGTCAGCTGCCCGCTTGGCTATCACGGTAACGAATTAAACATCGTAAATGAGCCACATTCATTTAACAAGTAATATCTTTGGCAATGGTAGAGGCATTCGTCTTAGATAAAGCACTTAGAACCAAGTGTCTTTAATTTTTCCATAATGAAAATAGCCCCATTGGCCAACTCTTCTTAGCGGAGCAAATGGGAACTTAGGCAGTGGCTTATGATACAGAGGCAGTTTAGGAACACTCACACCTGCTGCCATTTGCGCTAGTCGTTTTCCCGCTTGCACCGAAAATGAAACGCCGCTACCACAATAACCCATTGCATAATAGACATGCGACTCTTTGTGCTCAGCCAAGCCTTGATGGATATGAGGTAAATCATCAAGTGCCATACAAATCCATCCAGACCATGCATATTGATACTTCAATGTTTTTAACCCAGGAAAACTTGTCTTTAATACTTCTAGTAATCGGTTAGCGTAATAAGGATCTTCCGCGCCCTTACCAGTAATAGCGCCTCTGCCACCAAATAAAATTCGATTATCAGGTAATTTGCGGTAGTAATATTTTAGCGCCCGCGTATCCATAACCACATTTGAGGTTAAAAAATTACATGTTGCTATTTGGTCATCGGATAAAGGTTCGGTAACAATAATTTGTGATAGAACAGGTAACGTTCTATTGGTGACTAAACTATTAAAGCCTTTAGGGGTATAACCGTTAGTGGCAATAATAACTTTTTTCGCCTTGATACGATGATTAGGCGTTAATAAAATAGAGCCTTCATTTATCTTCTCATCACTAAAGGTAATAGGGGTGCTAGTATGCACCTTAACTCCTGCTTGTCGTGCTAGTTTCTGATAACCCCAAGCAAGTTTAAGTGGATTTAAACCAAAACCATCTTTGTAGCGGATTGCACCATAAGCATTCTCATCTTTCATGTACCCTTGATGGAGTTCAGCTTTAGAGAGAGTATCAACATCATAGCCAAACATTTTTCGTTGCAGATCTGCTTGCGCTTGCAATGATTTAAACATGCTAGGCTTATGTGCCACTTTTATAAAGCCAGCTTCTTGCACATCGCAATTAATACCTTGTGAAATAAGGTCGTTGACGGTTGCAACACCTTCACACATTTCATTGTAAATACCTCTCATCACCTCTTCACCCCATTGCTTTTGCATGGTCGAATAAGGTTTTCTTCCTGAAGATTTCAAGATAAAACCAGCATTTCTGCCACTACAACCCCAAGCTGTTTGATTTGCTTCAAAGACATGCGCGTTAATACCGTGTTCTTTTGCTAGATGTAAGGCACAAGAAAGACCTGTATAGCCCGCACCGACAATCGCAACATCAGCCTCAATATCTTTGCTTAATTGGCCGTCGTCTTGTGGTTTATCTTCTTCATTTACGGTGTTTAGACTAACACTGGCCCAATAACTATCGGGGTAATTTTCGCCACATCCCGGTGACTTGTCTAACATAGGATCGTACATATTTACTCTCTTCGCATGGTATCACTGCATATTTTTAGCTATCATACCTACAAATGCACGCTCGAACAAACTGACTACCAACTATCCAACAACCAGATAAATTCACTATGCCTAATAAACCATCTATCTCATACAAGCTCCTAACGTCACAGCATTTCGACCAAGTTATCTCTCTTGCCAATAAAGTTCATGGTGACGGCTACTTATGTCCAGAAAGTATGGCTGCTTGGGCAGTTCGTGGCATTAAAGACAATATAAATAGTAGTTATATCGCGTTAGACGGTGAACAGGTCGTCGGCTTTAGGATTACCTTCTCGACAGGTCAGTGGAACATTGATAAATGGAGTACTCCAGAGCTTTGGCAAATCCCTAGTGATTTATGTTGTTACTTTAAATGCAATACCATAGATGCGGCTTATCGTGGTCAAGGCATTGGTAAGCACTTACTTAACCTCTCGATAGACGCAGTTAAAAAGCAAGGTGCTGTCGCAGGAATCGCGCACCTTTGGCAACAAAGCCCAAATAATAGCGCGGTTGCTTATTTTAGTCGATGTGGCGGGCAACTCGTAAAATTACACCCAGGTAAATGGCATGAAGACAGCAAACAAGGATATGATTGTGTTTTATGTGGTAATGATTGTCATTGTGAAGCAGCGGAAATGATCATTCATTTCACCTAATCATTATTTAAAAAGGCTAACGATGAAAGTCGTTAATAAGCTCTGTTAAGTAGGTGATTTTGAGATTCGATAATTGCCTATAATCAAAATACGGGCAAACAATAATACGGCTTTGTTTTCCTATAGCGAACTCATCATTTAACCAAGTTAACGGCTCAGTGATATCACCTTGGTTAATTAACTGTTTGGCATAAGTTCTGCCCATAATGATCTGTATCGGCTTATTTTTTTCTTCTACAAATAGGCTCGGCGGTGAGAATAACAGTGCCGTTCCAGATCCGCTCTGCAACAAATAATTATCTCTATATAACTGCCATGTTGAAGCCTGTGTCAAAAAGTTATAATGATCACTGCCTAATGCAAAAAGCAATTTGGCGTATACATTAAATACCTTGCGCCAGCCATTACCACACTCTGCACCTACTGCACTAATTTCACCTTGCAGCATAGGCGATATATCATTTAACTGCTGATAGGTCATCATAGGTGGAGTATTGCCAATATAAACGTTGATTAACGCTTCATGATCACCTAAACCTTTTGCCGAACTCATTAATCTATGGCCCTACTCTATAAGCCAGTTAATTGGTTGCTTACCTTTAGAGGTTATCCATGTATTAGCGATAGAAAAAGGTTTACTGCCATAGAAACCGCGATAGACCGACAACGGTGATGGATGTGGCCCCTTAATAATACAATGTTTAGTAGCGGATATGTTCTTACCTTTTTTCTGTGCGTGTGCCCCCCACAGAATAAACACACAGCCACTATTATGCTCATTTAGCTGACTAATAATTTCATCAGTAAATGTTTCCCAACCTAGCTTTGCATGCGAGTGTGCTTTAGCTTGCTGAACCGTTAATACTGTATTTAATAAGAGAACCCCTTGATCTGCCCAAGCAGTTAAATTGCCATGTAATGGTGTGGTAAATCCTTCGATATCTGTCGACAATTCTTTGTAGATATTCACTAATGAAGGGGGCACTTTAGTGTCGCCCTGCACTGAAAAGGCTAAGCCATGTGCTTGTGGTGAATTGCCTGCAGATACGCCGTGATAAGGATCTTGACCTAGAATAACCACCTTAATGTCATTGAGATCTTGATGCTCAAAAGCACTAAAAACACAGTTTTCCTCAGGGAAAATCGCAATGCCACTTTCACGCTGTTTATTTATTTCTGCTTGTAACTTTTGAAAATAAGGTTTTTTCTGCTCTGTTCGCAGAATATCATTCCACTGCGGCTTAATCTTCATAATACCAACCCAGGTAGATTAAATAAAAACGAAAAAGCTTCTCTAGTGCCTGATATGTTTGGCTAGAGAAGCTTTTTATTAGCGAGTAGGTTCAATATAGACCTTCACTCTTTATTCTGTATTTTATTATTAAGCTAAGAGATAAGCTCTTAGATCAGCAAAATTATTTGCCATGTCTTTCGATAAAATCGTTTCACCAGCACAATCTGCTAACTCTTTAGGTAAGCCTATTGGTTGTCCTAAAATACTTTCAACTACATCTTTAAATTTAGCTGGGTGGGCTGTTCCTAAGAAAACGCCAAACTCTTCTTCTGTTGCATTATATTGCAGAGCTTTATAAGCAACAGCGGCATGTGGTTCACTAATATAACCCAACTTGCTTAAACCAATTACGGTTGATTGTGTTTTTTGCTCATCAATAGACACCGAGCTAACGCAACCTTGCTCTACAATGCCAGTTTTTAACATGTGCTCAACGCGTGGCCAGTTATTCGGATTACTAACATCCATTGCATTTGAAATCGTTGCAACTGTATCATTTGGAGACCATTCACCTGTCTCTAAGTAACGTGGTACCGTATCATTTAAGTTTGTTGCCGCAATAAAGCGTTTAATAGGTAAGCCCATTGCTTTAGCGAATAAACCAGCGGTTAAGTTTCCAAAATTACCACTTGGAATTGAAAAAACGATATCGTCTAAGTTACTTTTAGCGCGAGACAACTGTGCAACGGCTTCAAAGTAGTAACAAATTTGCGCAAGTAATCGGCTAATATTGATAGAATTTGCAGAATTTAAGCCGATGGTGCTAGATAACTCGCTATCATCAAAAGAAGCTTTTACTAAAGCCTGACAGTCATCAAAGTCACCATCAACCATTAATGTTTCTATATTGCCACCTAAGGTAGAGAACATTTTCTCCTGTAGTAATGAGATTTTCCCTTTAGGATACATAATAACAACACGGATATTGTCGATGCCATGAAAAGCATGTGCAACCGCTGCGCCAGTGTCTCCTGAAGTAGCCGTTAAAATCGTTAATGGCTTGGTTTCACCCGTTGCTTTGGCATCTTTTGCAACAAAAGCTTGTAAACACTTCGCCATAAAACGAGCACCAAAGTCTTTGAACGCCAACGTTGGTCCGTGAAACAGCTC
>CAWVWK010000045.1:0-16503 GCA_963933725.1 uncultured Colwellia sp. | reverse complement strand
TTAAATGAGTCTTTATTCAGAATATATCAAAGAAATTCAAAATCGTAAGGAAGAGTTAGGTTTAGCACCTAAGCCAATCGATAGCGCTGATTTATTATCAGAAATCATCGCACAAATTAAAGAGCAAGGTAATCAGTACCGTGAAGACTCTTTAAACTTCTTTATCTATAATACATTACCAGGTACTACAAGTGCTGCTGGCGTTAAAGCTAGATTCTTAAAAGAGATTATTTTAGGTCAAGAAACGGTTGCTGAAATTAGCAGTGAATTTGCTTTTGAACTACTTTCACACATGAAAGGCGGTCCATCAATCGAAGTATTACTTGATTTAGCATTAAGTGACAACGTATCTGTTTCAGCACCAGCAGCTACCGTTCTTAAAACTCAGGTTTTCTTATATGATGCAGATACAGCACGTTTAGAAACTGCTTTTAAAGCAGGTAATGCTGTAGCAAAAGATATCTTAGAAAGCTATGCACAAGCAGAGTTTTTCACTAAGTTACCTGCGATCGCAGAAAAAATAGATGTAGTAACTTACATTGCTGGTGAAGGTGATATTTCAACAGACTTACTTTCACCAGGTCATCAAGCTCACTCTCGAGCCGACCGTGAACTTCATGGCCAGTGTATGATCACACCAGAAGCCCAAAAAGAAATTAAAGCGCTTCAAGCTAAGCACCCTAAAGCTAAAGTAATGCTTATTGCTGAAAAAGGCACTATGGGGGTTGGTTCTTCACGTATGTCAGGTGTTAACAACGTAGCGCTTTGGGCCGGTCAAAAAGCAAGCCCTTACGTACCATTTATTAACATAGCTCCTGTTGTTGCTGGTACAAACGGTATTGCTCCAATTTTTTTAACAACTGTTGATGTGACCGGTGGTATTGGTCTTGACCTTAAAAACTGGGTTAACAAAGTAGACGCAGACGGCAACAATGTTAAAGATGCAAATGGCGACGCTGTTTTAGAGGAAGCTTATTCGGTAGCTACGGGCACTGTATTAACGATTGATACTAACACTAAGAAATTATATAACGGTGATACAGAATTAGTTGATGTTTCTTCAGCTTTTACTCCGCAAAAACAAGAATTCATGAAAGCCGGCGGTTCTTACGCTGTAGTTTTTGGTAAAAAATTACAAACATTTGCTGCAGAAACATTGGGTGTTGAAGCGCCTGTTGTTTATGCTCCAGCAAAAGAAATTTCACACGACGGTCAAGGCCTAACAGCAGTAGAGAAAATCTTTAACCGTAATGCGGTTGGTGTTGCATCTCAATCAGCACTTCATGCTGGTTCTAACGTTCGTGTTAAAGTAAATATTGTTGGCTCTCAAGATACAACCGGCCCAATGACATGTCAGGAATTAGAAGCAATGGCTGCTTCAACTATTTCTCCAATTGTTGATGGTGCATACCAATCTGGTTGTCATACTGCATCAGTATGGGATAGCAAAGCGAAAGCAAACATTCCTAAGTTAATGAGCTTTATGAACGCTTTTGGTCTTATTACAGCACGTGATCCAAAAGGCATTTACCCTGCGATGACTGATGTTATCCATAAAGTATTAAATGATATTACAATTGACGACCGCGCAATTATCATTGGTGGTGACTCTCATACGCGTATGTCGAAAGGTGTTGCCTTTGGTGCCGATTCAGGAACTGTTGCTTTAGCACTTGCTACAGGTGAGTCAGCTATGCCTATTCCAGAGTCTGTAAAAGTAACCTTTAAAGGTAACATGCAAAACCATATGGATTTTCGTGATGTAGTTCACGCTACTCAAGCACAAATGCTTAAGCAATTTGGTGGCGAAAACGTATTCCAAGGTCGTATTATCGAAGTACATATTGGTACACTGCTAGCTGACCAAGCATTTACTTTTACCGATTGGTCTGCAGAAATGAAAGCAAAAGCTTCAATCTGTATTTCTAATGATGAAACTTTAGTTCAGTCTATTGAGCTTGCTAAGAACCGTATCCAAATTATGATCGACAAGGGTATGGAAAACGAAGCGGGTACACTTAAAGGTTTGATCGCTTTAGCTGACAAGCGTATTGACGAAGTTAAGTCTGGCGAACAACCAGCCCTAGCTCCTGATGAAAATGCAAAATACTACGCAGAAGTGCTTATTGATTTAGACGCTATTGTTGAGCCAATGATTGCAGATCCAGATGTAAATAATGACGATGTATCTAAGCGTTACACACATGATGTTATTCGTCCTGTTTCATACTACGATGGTAAGGCTGTTGATTTAGGTTTTGTTGGTTCTTGTATGGTACATAAAGGTGATATGCAAATTATTGCGCAAATGTTACGTAACCTTGAAAAGAAAAATGGCACGATTGAATTTAAAGCACCACTTGTTGTAGCTCCACCAACTTACAATATTGTTGACGAGTTAAAAGCAGAAGGCGATTGGGATATTCTTGAAAAGCATTCTGGTTTCGTTTTCGATGATAACAACCCAAAAGGCGAAGCACGTACTAAGTATGAAAACATCTTATATCTTGAACGCCCAGGTTGTAACTTATGTATGGGTAACCAAGAGAAAGCTGAACCTGGTGATACCGTAATTGCTACTTCAACGCGTTTATTCCAAGGACGTGTTGTAGCAGATACTTCAGAGAAAAAAGGTGAATCTTTACTTGGTTCAACGCCACTTGTTGTACTTTCATCTATATTGGGTCGTTTCCCTACAATGGATGAGTACTCTGCTGCAGTTGAAGGCATTGACCTAACGCGCTTCGTGCCACCAACAGAAGACATGACGACTAAGTTCATTCCAATTAAAGTGGTATAATCTACTGTAACTGTTTCATAGGTTAACTTTTTAACGAATGAAAAAACGCTATTAAAACCAAAAAGGGTTGCTATTTAGTAACCCTTTTTTATGTGTTTTCTTTAAAAATTATGGGGTTACTTTTCTTTTATGCAATTAACCTGCGCTTTAAAAGAGGGCATTATTTTATTTGGAGAGCCAATCACTTCATTGAAAGATTGCACACCTTTAATGACTTTCAGTGCATATTGTTTATGATTACAAATTTCATAAGACTTCCTAAACATAAAAGTCGCCATAGAACTAAACTTAGTTTTATTCTTTGGCATTACCTCAATGGTATAGCCGCCTGACTTAAGAGCCGTTTGCCTGAAACTCACTTTATGATCAAAATCCCATTGCCATTTAGAATTTGCAAGTATGGTATTAGAAACAAGGCCTAAAGGGAGTATTAAAGCCATTATTTTTAAAGTCTGACTTACTGCTCTTCGTTGGTTATATTTGATTACTAGCTGGCTCATACTGTGCTTCCTTGGGTGAATACCAATCTCATTTAATATGTGTTCATTTCTACGTGTTAAAATCATTAAATACTTTTTTATTTCTTTAATAATTAAGCCATATTGATGTAGCTTATTAGATAATGCAGGAGCATACTATCTTGAGCATATTGTCCTGAACAACTAGTAGCTTAAAAAGATGTCTTGTATTTGGTAGTTTTCTCTACGGGCAAAGTAGCTCACATATTTAATCAAACGGGTATTATTTGACAAATTAACTAAATTAAGCAACGATTTAATTTTACTCAATAAAAGATAATAATAAAATGAGAAAAACTCCTCCATTAAATTCTTTAAAGTGTTTCGAAGCTACCGCTCGAAATGGTTCCTTCCATGGCGCTGCAGACGAATTGTGTGTGTCGGTTTCTGCAATTAGCCATCAAATTAAACAGTTAGAAACCTATTTGAATTTAGAATTATTTGAGCGTAAAAACCGAAACATTGAATTAACACAAGCAGGCAAAAAATATTACCCCTCTTTACGAGATTCTTTTGATCGTATATCTGACGCTACCGCTTCATTGTTAAGACCGCAAAACAGCAATAATTTAACCATACAATTATATTCCACTATTGCTATTCGTTGGCTAATCCCTAAGTTAAACAAATTCCAACAACAACATCCTGAAATAAACGTAAGGCTTCATACCTGTTATGAGGATGTTGATTTTGATCATAGTGATGTAGATGCGTGTATAAAAATAGGTTCGAAGAATGATAGAGAATTAGAATATAGTTACTTGTTCACCTCTGAGTTATTTCCTGTTTGTACTCCCGCTTTTCTTAAGGAGAACCCCCATTTAGCGGATGTAAAAAGTTTAACTCAAGCGCCAATTTTACAAGTTCATCCGTCACGCATTGATTGGTCCTTATGGCTTCAACAAGCAAATATTGAAAATGTCGAAGCCGACTCTGGGTTGAGTTTTGACAGTTATGACCATGCGTTAAAGACCGCAACCCAAGGGCTTGGTGTGGCGATGGGAATGCAACCCTATTTAAGTAACGAGCTTTCTAGCGGTATGTTAACCGAGCTTTACCCTGAGCTACGATTTAAACACCCTGATAAGTGGTACTTTGTAAGCCGCAAAGAAAAAGCTGAATTGAATAAGGTGACGTTATTTAGAGAATGGTTAATCAATGAAATAGAGAGTTCAACAGAGTTAAATAGCCTTAGACAATAAGCGCAATAAGCGTTTTCTTCCTGGAGGGGGTGATTTTTCATCTAAAAAAAGGTATACTAACGCTCAATTTTTTTATTGACTCTTTTTATTGGCTAAAATATTTCCGGTAAGGGTTGTTGTAAGGTAAATATATTAGCATGAATTCGAATGTCATTATCACGGCTGCTATCACAGGTTCAGGTGAATCAGCTCATAAATCTCCTCACGTTCCTGTAACGCCAAAAGAACTTGCTCATGAAGCGATTGAAGTCGCTAAAGCGGGTGCAGCCATCGCGCATATACATGTAAGAGATCCTAAAACTGGCCTTCCAGCTAGAGACTTACATCTTTACCGTGAAGTTGTAGAGCGCATCAGAGAACAAGAAACCGATATTGTTATAAATTTAACGACAGGTATGGGTGGAGATTTATTTTTAGGTCCAGACAGTGACCCACTTAACTTAGATACCAAGTATACCGACTTAATAGGTCAATATGAGCGTCAAAAGCATGTTGAGATACTCAGACCTGAAATTTGTACACTTGACTGTGGCTCTTTCAATTACAACGTAGGTAACTATGTTTACGTATCAACTACCGATATGTTACGTAAAGGTGCTGCACGTTTAAAAGAAATAGGTGTAAAACCAGAATTAGAAGTTTTTGATTTAGGCCATATCTGGTTTGCTAAAGAAATGCTTAAAGAGGGTTTATTAGAAGGCCAGCCATTATTCCAACTATGTATGGGCATAAAGTGGGGTGCAGAAGGTACCACGCGTAATATGCTTACTATGATGGAAAACTTACCAAAAGAGGCTAATTGGTCTGCTTTTGGTATTGGTCAAATGGAGATGCCAATCGTTGCACAAACGGCGGCTATGGGTGGAAACATTCGGGTTGGTTTAGAAGATAATTTATACTTGAAAAAAGGCGTGTTAGCGACCAATGCTCAATTAGTAACACAAGCCAGAACTATTGTTGAAGCCATGGGCGCGACCATCCAAACTCCTGAACAAGCAAGGCAAAAATTTGGATTGAAAAAACAAGAAGCTGTTATTAGCGTAAGTCAACAAAAAGCAAGTTAAGGGATTATCATGAGCTTTGAATTTAATCCAGTACTAAAAGGTGTGTGTCATCCTTGGCAGTGTGACGTGATGGGGCATTTAACGACGCGTTATTACATGGCATTGTTTGATGATGCCAGTTACCACTTTTTACATAGCGTTTTAGATTGGCAATCTGACGCTGTTGAACAGCAGCAACTAGGCTGGGTTGATGTTAAACACGTTATAGAATATCAAGACGAAGTCGCCGCAGGTGTGTTACTTAAAGTCAATGCTAAGTTAGTTAAAGTTGGTGGTAAATCTATTACGGTTCGCTATGAAATGTTTAATATCAATAAAAATACTTTAGTGTCCACCCTAGAAAGTACCTGTGTCCATTTTGATACAAAGGCTAGGAAAGCGATTCATATAGATGATCAGATGAGAGATAAATTAACGACACTTTTGGTTTAAATTAGTTTGATATTCAACCAGTGTAAATATTTATATATTATGTTGCCAAGTAGTCGTTTAAGCCTGAAAAGGAAAAGAGGTATCAAGATAATTGATACCTCTTTTTTTATGTGCAGGTAATCCTTAATTGTTCATCTGATGACTTAATTTATTTAGATTTGTATAAAAAAGAAGGTAACAACTTATTTCGTAGTTATTTTGATGGGGGAGGTGAGTTAAAAACTTGAAGGTATGACCAGTTTGATCAACAATCAACTTATTAATACTTAAGTGAGAGTTATGTTATGAGTAACCAATTTAGCAGATTTGTCAGTAAAATTAACAGCGCGCCTGTATTTATGCGCTCGTTTTTGTTAACAAAGCTTTTTTCTACCCATGTAAAGTTTGCCGGAACAACGGGCATCAAATTAGAAAGTGTTGATAATCGACGTACCAGACTTATTTTAAAAAATAAGAAAAAAGTTCAAAACCATATTGGTGGTATTCATGCCATTGCTGCAGGCGTATTAGCCGAGTCAGCAACAGGTATTGCCTTTGGGATGAATGTTCCCGATAACAAAATCCCTTTACTGAAATCGCTTAACATTAATTATAAGCGCCGTATGCAAGGTGATTTAACAGCTAATGCCACAATGACAGCTGAACAAATTAAAGAAGTTGAAACACAGGATAAAGGGGATATGCTAATTCCTGTTAGTATTAAGGATGAATCAGGAGAAGAGCCGGTAGAGTGCTTTATGCAATGGGCTTGGGTTACAAAGCGCCAATCATAAAAACAAACAATAGACTTCTAATATGTAATCGGTTGCTAATTTTTTATATCCTTGTTAGTTTGTAAAAATGTTAATTATAAGAAGAGCTTTTATGAAAAATATAGAAGAACAATTATCGTCATATAAAAGTGTGCACTTTAATAAAAAGAACATTCAAACGCATTTTGTCGGCGTTCCCATTATTGTGTTGTCTATTGTTGTGTTATTAAGTCGTTTTACATGGGGTTTTTCTCTTGGAGATTATAGTTTAAATATCACCCCTGCATTTATTGCTATGCTATTAGCACTTGCCTATTATTTTACCTTGCATACACGCTTAGCCGTGGCGATGGGGTTATATCTGACCGTGACTTTATATTTAGCTGCACTACTAGCACCATTACCTTATTCACTTGAACTTGCAATAGGGCTATTTATTATTGGTTGGATAATTCAGTTTGTAGGGCATTATTATGAAAAAGCTAAACCTGCTTTTGTTGATGATTTAAGCCAGTTTTTAATTGGCCCCTTGTTTTTAATGGCTGAAGTGTTTTTTGCTTTAGGTTTGGAGAAGACATTAGAAAAAAACGTTAGCAAAATAGCCCAACGTAAAAGACATGATTTTGAGCAACTAAAAAGCAAAAGCTAAAGCAAAATAATATCAATAAAAAGTAAAACTAACTATCGCCAGAATCTTAAGCGTCTCTAGGTAAGCCTTTTTCTATTGAGCGAATTAGTCTAGCCGTTAGTCGCTCATTCTTTTGCGCGCTTTTGTCACCAGCATTGTTTATATTAGGATGAGAAACTTCAATCACTTCTTTTTTGTTGAGTTGTTGCATTATCGCCCATTCAATATGTTCACACACAAGCTCAGAACTACTTGCCAATTTTTGCCTTAAGGCATTTACAATCGCTTCTTGGTAAGGAGCATTGCCAAGTGCTACTGCTATGTTTCTTTGCCAACTATCAAATCCTATCCTACGAATAGGAGAGCCTTGTAGGGCGCTATCAAAATACTGCTCATCCCAAGCAAATAAGGTAAGTAAGCTGACTTTATCTAAACTTAAACGAGGTTGAAAGTCTTCTTCTAAGCTCAGTTTAGAATACTTATTCCAAGGACAAATAAGTTGGCAATCATCACAACCATAAATTCTATTACCCATTAAAGGCCTAAGCTCAAGAGGGATGGGATCAGGAGATTCAATGGTGAAATAAGAAATACATCGCCTAGCATCGACTACATAGGGTTCAACAATAGCATTGGTAGGGCAAATTTTTATACAGGCTACACAAGAACCGCATCCTTTGTCGTCTTTAGCATCATTTGAAGCAGAGGAAGGGGGCATGTTATTAGTATGCATTTGCGTAGCCAAAGGAATGTCTATCAGTAATTCACCGATAAAAAACCAAGAACCGGCTTGCTTATTAAGAAGTAGGCTATGCTTTCCTACCCACCCCAAGCCTGCTTTCTCGGCTAAGGGGCGTTCAAGAATAGGCGCTGAGTCGACAAAGGGTCTAAAATTAAATGTGTCGCTTTGTAAAATATCAAAATGAGCGGATATTTTTTTACCTAATTGTTGTAGGCGTTTTCGCATTAATTTATGGTAATCACGTCCTAGTGCATAGCGGCTGATATAAGCATGATCTTTTGTTTTAAGGATATGCGCACATTTTGCTTCACTAGGCATATAATCTAAGCGAACACTGATAGCGGTTAAGGTACCTGGCACTAGTTCAGCAGGTCTTGCACGCATTAAACCATGACGCTGCATGTAGTCCATATTGCCATGGTAGCCATTAGCTAACCATTGCTCTAATGCACTTTCATGAGCTGTCAAATCGACGTCTGAGAAGCCAATTTGGGAGAACCCAAGCTCTTGGGACCAAAGGGTGATTTGTTGTGCAAGTTCAGAATAATTTATATTAGGGCTGGTCATATTTGTTTAAATAATGATTTGTTAGGTACTTGCGTTGTTAATACTAATTCAATTAAGTTTATCATAAAGGAATAAATTTAAGGCTATTTATTCCTTAGTAGGCAACTGTTAATATAAGGGGGTGATCTTTAGGTTAAATAAAGACTAAAATGAAACTTCAACAGCCCATAAAGTATCTATTTAATAATAGATAAACACAGCAAGTAATATAGAGTAAATCTTGAGTATGAAAACATTTAGCTACTTTTTAGAAGACGAACAAGCGACAGTTAAAGTTGGCTCGCAATTAGCGATGGCGATGAATGAATCTTCAACTCAACGCGGGCTTATCGTTTTTTTAAATGGCGATTTAGGGGCAGGTAAAACAACTTTAACACGTGGTTTTGTGAGGCAAATTGGGCACAAGGGAAATGTTAAAAGCCCGACTTATACACTAGTCGAGCCTTATGAATTACCTCCTTGGCGTGTTTTCCATTTCGACTTATATCGTTTGTCTGACCCTGAAGAACTTGAGTACATGGGGATTCGTGATTACTTCGCTACAGATTGTTGCTGTTTTATTGAATGGCCAGAAAAAGGCGAAGGACTGCTTGCTCAACCTGATCTAAGTATTGAACTTGTTTATAAAGACGAGCAAAGGGCTATTACCCTAACAGCTTTAAATGAACATGGATTAGAGATATTGTCGTCGGTTGACTTGCTTAGAAAAACTGCATAATGTGTTACATTGTGGTGTCAATTACGTGTAAAACATAGAAGCAGGCTCGCAAGAGACAGCAAACAACAAAACAGAATAAACAAGAATAATTAATTAGATGATTGTAATCAATAAAATGAGCACAGGAACTAGCACATGATAGGCGACTGTAGGGTGTCGGACACTACTTTTTTAAAAAAAGTGAGCAGTGCTAAATGTTTACTTATGTTTATGAGTATCCTAATTATTACATTTAAGGCGCAAGCTTCTAATAACTCTATTGATGGTATTCGTGTTTGGCCTGCGCCAGAAAACACACGTATTGTTTTTGATTTAAAAAATAAACCTGATTATAAATATTTCACCTTAAGTAATCCTGAACGTCTTGTCATTGACTTTAAAAACACTAAAAATAATGTCGCGTTAACTGCGCTAGCGAAAGCAGATCCCCGAGTAAAACTTTTCCGCAGCAGTAAAAAATCTAAATCTAAAATGCGTCTTGTTTTAGATTTAACTAAAGCCTTTCAATTGAACGTATTTCCTTTAAAACCTGCCGGGCCATACGGCAACAGGTTAGTAGTTGACTTACACGATAAAAAGCAATTAAAGAAAACGACTTCAAAACCTAAAGTAAGTAATCGTGATATTGTTATTGGTATTGACGCCGGACATGGTGGTGAAGATCCTGGTTCGATTGGTCCTCAAGGTACTTATGAAAAGCATGTCACTTTAGCCATCGCTAAAAAACTCAAATCACTAATTGATAAAGAAAAAGGCATGAAAGGGGTGTTGATTCGAACTGGTGATTATTATGTTGATTTAAACAAGAGAACCAGCTTAGCTAGAAACAAAAATGTAGACTTTTTTGTATCCATTCATGCTGATGCATTTCGTACTCCTGTTCCTAAAGGAGCTTCTGTCTGGGTTGTTACCAAGCGCCGTTCAGAGTCAGAACTATCTCGTTGGTTGAAAAAACGAGAGGAAAATTCAGAATTACTTGGTGGTGGCGGTGGTGTTATCAAAACAACGCCTGATAATCACTTAGCACTGGCATTAGCCGATATGGGTAAAGAGCATGCCTTAGGCGTGAGTTTCGATGTAGCTAAAAACGTGGTTGGCGAATTGAAAAAAATGACAACGTTGCATAAGAAAACCCCTCAAAATGGTAACTTTGCTGTGTTGAAGTCTTCAGATATCCCTTCAATTCTTGTTGAAACAGGTTTTATTTCAAACAGACAGGAAGAAAAAAACCTAATGTGGTCAAAGTATCAATACAAGCTTGCTAATTCTATTCATGTAGGTATTAAAAATTACTTTATGAAACACCCTGTAACGGGCAGTTATTTCGCAAGTATAAATTATAAAAAACATCGGGTAAAAAGTGGTGAATCGCTATCGGTCTTAGCACATCGCTATAAAGTTTCGATGACACAAATAAAAAAGCTTAATCACTTAAAATCAAATTCTTTAAAAATAGGGCAAACATTGAAAATTCCTCGTGCTGGTTAATAGCTCAATTTTTCAAGTTTATGCCCTTATCAATCATATGGTAAACCTCAATGACAATTGCAATTCTTCCTGCTCGCTTAGCCAACCAAATCGCCGCAGGTGAAGTAGTAGAGAGACCTGCCTCTGTTATTAAAGAGCTGATAGAGAACAGCTTAGACGCTGGCGCAAAAAACATTCATATTGATGTAGATAAAGGTGGCGTTAAACGTATTCGTATTGCCGATAATGGTAAAGGAATTGTTAAAGACGAATTAATGCTTGCTTTAAGTCGTCATGCCACTAGTAAAATTAAAGATTTATCTGATTTAGAAGCCATTAATAGTTTAGGGTTTCGCGGCGAAGCCTTAGCAAGTATTAGCTCGGTCGCACGTTTAACATTAACCTCAAAACCTAAAGAACAAGACGCTGCGTGGCAGGCGTATACTGAAGGTCGAGATATGCAAGTGACTGTGAAACCTGCAGCTCATCCTAACGGTACTACCATTGAAGTATTGGATTTATTCTTTAATACCCCCGCTAGACGAAAGTTCTTACGAACAGAAAAAACAGAGTTTTCACATATTGATGAAGTTGTTAGAAGAATTGCGCTGGCGCGTTTTGATGTAGAATTTAGCTTAACTCACAACGGTAAAATGATAAGGCAATATAGGGTAGCAAATGACAAGGCCGGTTACGCTAAACGAGTTGGTATGGTATGTGGCCCAAAATTCATTGAACACGCTATTGAAGTAGAATGTGTTCATGATGATATGACTTTTTCTGGCTGGTTAGCAAAGCCAAGTTTTGCACGAAATCAAAATGATCTATGTTATAGCTATGTAAACGGTAGGATGATGAGAGATAAATTGATCAATCATGCCATTCGCCAAGCTTATGCTGAGTTGTTACCTCAAAATACCTATCCCGCTTTCGTCCTTTTTTTAACGTTAGATCATCGTGAAGTTGATGTGAATGTTCATCCAGCCAAGCATGAAGTGAGGTTTCATCAAAGCCGTTATGTGCACGACTTCATTTATTCTGTTTGTCATAAAGCATTAAATGAAGAAAATCAATTATCTGTCTTTGAACATGATGAAACTAAACATCAAACTGAGACAGATAATTATATTAATGATCCTTCGAGGGCTTTCTCGAAAAATAATACGCACCCTTCCTCACCTTTAAGTCCGCAAACAAACGCAAGTCCTGATTACATTAGGCCTCTTGAGCAAGTGAGCCATCATGCTTATCAACACATTCATGCGCAAACGGCAGCTAATAACTTACCATTAAACTCGTCAGCTTCAGTAAATTATAATGGTTCAAAGGCTTCTATTGCCAGTAATAAGCAGTCTCTAGAAAATTACCAATCACTGATGACACCACTCAATAGCGAAGAAGTGAATCAGGGGTTATCAATGCCAGAGCAAAGGCAGGAAGGGCAATTGAGCCAAGCAGAACATTTGAGCCAAACAGGGCTTTTGACTTCTCCTAAGGATGGACATTTCTTTTTGAGCGTAGAAAATGAGCAATTTGGTTTATTTAAACAGGATGATAAGTTACAAGTTTTATCACTAATATCACTTTCTGTAGCAATACAATCTCAAGGGATTTTAACAACTTGGACGAGACGCGAAGGGGGATTAGTGAGTCAGCCTTTACTATTACCTATCGTCATTAATCTAGATGAGTCCGCGATGAAGGTTATGGATGATTATTCGAGTATCTTAACCCAAGCAGGTATTATTTTTGTTAAACAGTCGGCACAAAAACTTCAAATTAGACAGTTTCCAGCTTGTTTGCGTGAAAATGATGTAAGTCATAGTATCAATGCTATTATCAAGGCACTATCTACTCATGAAAAAAATCAACATGAGCAGATTGCAAAAAGTAGTGAAAAAGAAGTTAAGCTTGCCCTGCAAAGTGTTATTAGTTTGGCGATGGGCGAGCTTTTAGCACCCAAAACGTATACGTTGCTTGAAGCTCAGCAACTTTATTTAAATGCAAAAAAAACTCTACCTGCTCAAATATTTAAAGATTTGCTCTTGAAATCTGTGGTTATTGACCTCACATTAGCAGTTAAACAGTTAAGCATCAATTGTTAAGAGGAAACCCATTGTCGAATCAAAGTAAAGCAACATTGCCACCTGTTATTTGTTTAATGGGTCCAACCGCTTCAGGTAAAACAGCGTTAGCCTGCGCGCTTTATGATATATTGCCTTGTGATATTATCAGTGTTGACTCTGCTTTGGTTTTTCGAGACATGAATATCGGTACAGCCAAACCTACCGAACAAGAGATGAAAGTCTATCCTCATGCTTTGGTTGATATTATTGATGCCAGCGAAAGTTATTCAGCAGCAGATTTTTGTAAAGATGCCCTACAAAAAATTAGCGAAATAAGAGCACAAAATAGAATCCCCTTGTTAGTTGGTGGAACTATGATGTACTTTAAAAGCCTTATTGAGGGAATTTCTCCATTACCTGAAGCCTGCCCAGAAACAAGAAAGAAAATAGAAGAAGAAGCTAGCGCTAATGGTTGGCAAGCTATGCATGAATTATTGGCCGAGGTTGATAGCATAGCGGCAAAGCGAATTCACCCTAATGATCCTCAAAGAATTACAAGAGCTTTAGAGGTTTATCGGTTAACGGGTGACACTTTGTCACAATTAAGTACAATTAAAGGTGATAAGCTCGAAGGAGATGTTTTACAGTTTGCTATAACACCAAAAGAACGCTCTACAATTCACAAAAGAATAGAGCAACGCTTTGAACTCATGATAAAAGAAGGTTTTGAGGAAGAAGTTATCGCTTTAAAAAAGCGAGATGACTTACACGATAATTTACCCGCTATACGTTGTGTTGGTTATAGGCAAATGTGGCAATATCTTGATGGCGATTTTGATCACGATGAGATGGTATTTAAAGGTATCTGTGCAACGAGGCAATTAGCTAAAAGACAGTTAACTTGGTTAAGGAATTGGCCTAATTTAATTTGGTTAACCAGCGAAGATGAAGATAATTTGTCTATCGTGCTAGCTGAAATAGCTAAGTTATCTGAGTTTAAAGCCAAAGAGAAATAATAAATAAAGTTAAAATTACTGTTTATTAAGCAATAGTTTTACTTTGGTGTATAATTAAAATCTTATCCCGTTGTAAAGGATAAACAATGAGTTTTGTTAAGTATTTTAGATAAAACTTCTTAATTTAAGCTTTAAAATAATAAATAAAAGGACCACATATGATGGCAAAAGGTCAATCTTTACAAGATCCGTTCTTGAATGCATTACGTCGAGATCGTATTCCAGTTGCAATTTACTTAGTAAATGGCATTAAATTACAAGGTCAAGTTGAGTCATTTGATCAATTTGTGATTTTACTAAAAAATACAGTAAGCCAAATGGTATATAAACATGCTATTTCTACTGTTGTACCTGCAAGGGCCGTTAATACATCACCTACAACAGACGATAACTCTGACGAGTAGTTGATTACTATTTAATCGTATTATTTTAAGTTTAAATTAATTTTAGTTGTTTAAAAATTATAATAATAATACAACTTAAATAACTAATGCTACAACCTCTTTTTAAAGAGTTGTAGCATTTAGCGTTTATAGGTTTTAGCCTTTGTTTGATCGTTACCAAGCTGGTGAACAAGCAGTTCTTGTTCACTTAGACTTTCCTGATGAAAGCTCTCGAGAAGATTTAACTGAATTTAAAATGTTAGTTTCATCTGCCGGAGTTAATGCGCTCACCGTTGTCTCAGGAAAAAGAAGTCACCCGCACCCTAAATTTTTTGTTGGCAGTGGTAAAGCAGATGAAATAGCAGAAGCAGTTCGGCTTTACGATGCCAATGTTATTTTGTTTAACCATAGCCTTTCTCCTTCTCAAGAAAAAAATATTGAAGCTCTTTGTGAATGCCGAGTCATTGACAGAACAACGCTAATTCTTGATATTTTTGCTCAGCGAGCCAGAACACATGAAGGTAAATTACAAGTTGAACTCGCTCAATTAAAACACATTAGTAGTCGACTCATTCGAGGTTGGACGCATTTAGAACGCCAAAAGGGTGGTATAGGACTAAGAGGTCCAGGTGAAACTCAACTGGAAACAGACCGTCGTTTACTAAGAGAGCGAATCGTTAATATTCGCAAGCGCCTAGAAAAAGTTGAAAAACAAAGAGAGCAAGGTCGAAGAGCTCGTACAAGAGCTGAACTACCAACTGTTTCTTTAGTGGGTTATACCAATGCAGGTAAATCAACTTTATTTAATCGGTTAACCGCGTCTGATGTGTATGCCGCTGATCAACTTTTTGCTACGTTAGATCCAACCTTGCGACGTATAGAATTAGAAGGTGTTGGCGGAGTAATATTGGCTGACACCGTAGGGTTTATTCGACACTTACCGCATGATTTGGTTTCAGCGTTTAAAGCGACACTAACGGAAACACGAGAAGCCGAAATATTACTACATGTTGTTGATATTGCAGATGAAAGGCGTACCGAAAATATAGACCAAGTAGAGTATGTATTATCAGAAATTAATGCTGATGAAGTACCACAACTCATTATTTGCAATAAAATTGATTGCCTAGACGATGTTTCAGCAAGAATTGATAGAAATGATCACGGCCAACCTATTCGAGTTTGGCTTAGTGCTCAAGCAAATGTTGGTCTGGACCTTTTACATCAGGCTTTAGCTGAACGTTTAGGAATCAATATTGTTGAAGAGCAACTTATTATCCCACCTCAAAAAGGGAGGTTAAGAGCACTCTTGTATGAACTTAACTTTATTATAGATGAACAATATGATGACAATGGGGCTTGTCATGTTAGTATTAAATTAGCGAAACGAGATTGGGATAAGCTCGTTAAGGACGATTCTATTGAAATAGAAAAATATATTTCAATTTAGTATTGCATCTATAAATTGTAACCACATATTCTATTGAAGAAAAAAGAATATAAAAATAAATTATTTACTATAAACTAAAGTGAATGATTTCAATTAATGCCAGATAGCGGAGATAACTATGGCTTGGAACGAACCGGGGAAAAATGATAATGACCCTTGGAAAAACAAAGGTGGGAAAAACCAAGGTCCACCTGATTTAGATGAATTGCTTAATGATTTAGGTAAGAAGGTAACCGGTATTTTTGGTGGTAAAACATCTAAAGGCTCTTCAGGTCCTGGAAAAAGCTTCTCCCGAATTGGTATTAGCCTTCTAGTTATCATTGCCTCATTAGTGTATGGTTTTAGTGGCTTCTATACGATTAAAGAAGCTGAGCAAGGTATTGTCCTTCGATTTGGTCAGTATTCAGGAACAGTTGATCCTGGTTTACGTTGGAAGTGGACTTTCATAGAACGCATTATTCCGATTGATATGCAAAGCACACGTGCTATGCCATCATCAGGCTTTATGTTGACACAAGATGAAAACGTCGTTCGCGTAGAAATGCAAATACAATATCGTATTGTTGATGCTCGTCAGTATGTATTTAGTGTTACTAATGCAGAAGATAGCTTGAATCAATCACTCGATAGTGCTCTACGTTATGTTGTTGGTCATGCAAAAATGGACAATATCTTAACCAGTGGTCGTGAAGCAATCA
>CAWVWK010000044.1:0-16681 GCA_963933725.1 uncultured Colwellia sp. | reverse complement strand
CATGGTAAGACGGTAAAACCTGAAAAACGACTAGAGGACTTTTCTCTAGATGCTTTTAATCAAGTTTTAACCGTCAACACGATAACACCTATGTTGTGGTTAAAATACCTAACACCTGTTTTATCGGGTAGTTCTCCTTGTAAAATCGTTATATTCTCTGCCCGTGTTGGCAGTATTTCTGATAATAAATTAGGTGGTTGGTATAGTTATCGAGCTTCAAAAGCAGCAATGAATATGTTAATAAAGTCTGCGAGTGTCGAGTTGGCAAGAAGGGCTAAGAATATAAAATTGATCTCATTTCACCCAGGAACGACCGATAGTCCCCTATCAAAACCGTTTCAACATAATGTTGCTAATGAAAAGCTTTTTAGCCCGGACTTTGTCGCAAAACAGTTACTTGCCATTATTAATAATATTATGATTGATGGAGAAGCAACTTTTGTAGATTGGCAAGGAAAAGAGATTTCTTGGTAATCTATTATAGTTAATATACTAAAGGCGCTTTGCCTAGTTTTCTTAATGGGAATACTCACTAAGCTTTTCAAATTTGATACTTTATCAATTAGCTTCATTATATTTATAGACTTATCCCCTTTCATTAATCCCATCGGCATCCATGTCATCAAAGCTACTTAACAACTTATTATTACTACCGTATGTTTTAGTTACCGCGCTTTCACAACAAGCTAAAGCTGAGACATGGTGATGACAAGTGAATATTAAATTGCCATTTTCATCATACTCATAAGCGCTGTAATAGGTTGATTGCTAGTAAAGTTGGTTGTCATCTTTTTAGCTAATAACCCTTCATCATTAAAATCATAAATAACTTCTTTATCGATAATATTTAGGTACCGTCCCAAATTACAACAATTGAAAGGCGGCAGTCATTGAGAAATCATTATATCCAGTAATAACTGCTCGCAATCAGTCGTTACAATATTTTATTTTCAGCTGATTTCATTCTAAAACCTGTTAAAACAAATTCATCGACTTTCTTTTGTAATGCTTCAACAATTTTAGGATTGTCATCGGCAATATTATTAGCCTCACCTTGATCAATTGATAGATCAAATAGTTGCGGCTGCTTGGAAAAACCCATATCTATATCTTTATTGGCTAACCACTTAGGCAAGGCTTTATCTTGTGGGATAGGCGTAATGTATTTCCACTTTTGTGTTCTTAACGATAAAGTCCCCACTGACTCTTCAAGCATATAATCCCTTGCCTTGGTAGTATTCCCTAACCATGCTGAAAGATGATTTTGACTATCAATCGCTTCGTCATTAGCCAATTCAATATCTAATAGATTCGCCATCGTTGCATAAATATCGACTTGTGAAATCAAGGCATCACTTTCGATATTTTTACTTTTACCCTGCCAATAAATTATCATTGGCACTCTTGTTCCACCTTCATAAGCGCTATATTTGCCGCCTTTATATGGTCCTGCTGGTTTATGATTCCCTAACAACTCTACTGCCAAATCATTATAACCATCATCTAAAACAGGTCCATTATCACTTGTAAAAATCACAATGGTATTTTCACTCAGCCCTAAGGCTTTTACTTCATTCATCACTTGACCAACCATCCAATCCATTTGAACAATGGCATCTCCTCTAGGGCCCATAGCTGTTTTCCCTTGAAACCTTGGGTTTGGTACTCTTGGCACATGGATGTCATGAAAAGAATGAAACAGGAAAAATGGATTTTTCTTATTATTACGGATAAATTCAACTGCTTTTGCTGTGAAAACATCTGGAAACTCTTCATCGACCCATAACGCACTTTCGCCCCCCCCCATAGTACCAATCCGACTTACACCATTTACGATTGTTTGGCTATGCTGTTTATCCGCTGTAAACTTGAGTAACTCTGGATGCTCAATACCAGTAGGTCGATCACCAACTTTTTTACTATAACTGACACTGATTGGGTCTGCCTGATCTAAGTTCACCACATGATGATTTTCTAAATACACCGTGGGCACCCTGTCCCCCGTTGCTGGTAATAAAAAGCTATAATCAAAACCTATTTCTAAAGGCCCCGGCTTTACTGCTTTATTCCAATCAACAAAACCATCACCCAGTCCTAAATGCCACTTACCAACAACGCCCGTAGTATAACCAGATTGCTTTAATAAGCTTGGCAGAGTAGCTTTTCCTGGTCTGATCAATGCTGGCGCATCACCGGGCAAAATAGCTGCGTTGCTTCTAAAACCATGTTCTCCTGTCAATAAAGAATATCTTGATGGAGTACATGTTGCTGCAGTGCTGTGAGCATCGGTAAATTTCACCCCTTTATTAGCAAGTTCATCAATATTTGGAGTCTTCACGCTAGTTGCGCCATAGCTTGATACATCACCATACCCCAAATCATCAATATAGAAAATGATTAGATTGGGTTTACTCTTGTTTAATTTTATATCCGTTTTATGACTTACTTTTACTGAACCACTATTGCAAGCAGTTAACAATATTGGCAGACAAACTAGTAGTAACTTTATATTTTTCATTGTATTTATATCACCCGTAATAAAATAAATAAGGTAAATTTAACAAAGTAATTAAATTTACCTTATATTCACTAATCTGTATAAGTTAAACAGACTCATAACTTATAACACATATGTTATCATACAAGCATACAACTTAATTTTTCCGAGTCAAGCAGTTTTTCAATTCAATCGATAAGGAATTAAACATTATCTATATAATGTAATAATATAAAATAAAATGACTAACAACATTGCGTAGAAAGTCGATTAAATGATGAGTTAATTAAATCAAAAACACCACTTGTATGACATCTTATCTCGTGTAATACTGCTTAATGAATTATTCTGCGATAGTGAACTGACTCGTTTACTTCTACTTAAAACCGATAGGGTAGTGAATCTGAAATGAAAAAAAATGTGATGGTATTAACTCTTTTACTTTTGCTGTTTTATACAAACTTTAGTCATTCTAAGCCTAGATTGACTAAGACTTGGCAGCAATATGTAAGTAATAGTAATGCGACTACTTCACTAATAGACTTCTCAAATGCTGGTGTTAATTTTTCCAATAACAGCATTACCACTGTTTCTTTACCCATATTCTCTGTCGTTGATTACGGTGCTGTGCCAAATGATATGATTGAAGACAGAGTAGCTATTCAAAACACCATTAATGCAGCTCAAAAAGCTGGTGGTGGTATTATTCAATTTCCTAGTGGAAGGTTTTTGATAAATGAACAAGCAAATCTAAATCAAGGTTTAATGATTTCACAATCAAATATTATCCTTCGTGGTAGCAAAGAACTAAGCAAACCAACAGAACTATTTATGAAGCATCATTTATTACCAACCGATCCAAACAAGAAATGGACGGTTCCCGCGATGATAACTTTTAAACCCCCAAATAGCCGAGGTTTAACCTCAAATAGTGATAATCGCCAATATATTGCGTCAACCATCATCACTGAAGATTCGTTAATAAACAGCCCTTATGTAACTGTAGCTGATAGCAGTATCTTTACCGAAGGGGATATGGTCACATTTGAAATGGAAAATGTATCGGCAAATAGCGAATACCTAAAAAATAAACCTAGCCGTGATGTTTGGACAAGAATTAATACTCAAGGTGTCATGGTTGCTGAAAACCACCAAATAAAAGAGATAATAGGCAAGCGCCTGTATTTTGAACGCCCAACGTTAACCAATATCAAATCTCGCTATGGCTGGAAAATAGGTCCGGTACCATCAATAAGCCACGTAGGCATGGAAAACATACAATTTATTGGCAATTTTACCGAGCCTTTTATTCACCATAAAAATTTTATTCATGATTCAGGTTATACCGCAGTAAAACTTATTAGAACAAAGCATTCATTGATTAAAAATAATAAGTTTGTCAACGTATCAAGTGCTGTCAATATAGAGGGTGGTCTTGCAAACAGTGTTTTACTTAACGTGATAGAAGGAAATAGCGGTCATTTCAGTTTCGGTATTACTTTTGGTACCCGAAACCTCATTGGTTTAAATATTGATAACACTCTGTCAGGTCAATGGCATGGCCCAGGAGCCTCTCACTTGTCAGTAGGCAATGTTATTTGGAAATTTTACAGTCCTAAATCTCGTGGAATTGATGCACATGCAGTATTTCCTCGACATACGTTGTTTGATGCTATTACCGCATACGGTTTTGGCGGTTGGGGGGGGAATTATACTGCCCTACCCAATCACCTTGAAGGTTTAGTTATTTGGAATTATAAACAAACAGGTGATTTTATAAGTAAGAACAACCCTAATAGTCTAGATTTTTGGCAGCTACCAAAAAACGATAATGATCTTTACGGTTTCTTAACCGCTGTAAACCCAATACTTGTCGGTTATCAAGGAACTGCTAGCCAAGTTAACCAGGAAAACTTATCTGTACTAGACAGCCATAATATACCTGCTAACCCGCCATCATTATTTGAAGCTCAGTTACACCATCGCTTAGGTAAGACACCGCCATGGATTACCTCAATGTTAGATGAGTGGCTAATGCTAAAAAAGAACTATGAGCAATAACCACCATTCACTCAAAACGTATTAACCCAATAAAATTAATAAACGAGATCATCATGTATAAAAATATTTTAGCTACCATAAGTTTTGTAACTCTATTCATTAGTGGCTTCGCTATCAGTACTTCAGAAAGTGACTCTGAGGTAAAGGCCTACAGTAAGTTTGTTCCTGAGCGAGAAGATGACTTTGCTTGGGAAAACGATAAAGTAGCCTTTAGAGTTTATGGCCCATCATCCCGTTCTCCTGGGGCAATAAGTGGTGTAGATTGTTGGTTAAAACGAGTAGATTACTCCATCATAGACAAATGGTATAAAGCTCATACAGAAGGTATTAGTTATCATACTGACTGGGGTGAGGGGCATGACCCCTACCATGTTGGTGCAACTCGTGGTTGTGGTGGCACAGCAATTTGGATTAAGGGAAATCCCTACCCTGCTGGTTCATTCACAGCGTGGCGAATTATTGAAAATGAAGGAACAAGGACTGCATTTGAGCTAGATTATGTCTGGAATACAGCCTTAGGCAAAGTTCAAGAGACTAAATCAATCAGTCTGACTATGGGCTCACAATTATTCCAAGTTAATTCAAAATTTCTTCTTAATGGTAAACCTGCCAAAAATCTTAGTATTGCTATAGGGCTATCAACTCACAATGGCAAAGCAAGTATTTATCAAGATGAAAAAATCGGTTGGATAGCAACTTGGGAAAAAATTGCTGGCCATCACTTAGGCACAGGGGCGCGAGTTAACCCTGATTTAATCGATAATATTATAGAACGACAATCCCAAGAAAAAGATAAAAGCCACATTTGGCTGATATCCCACACCGATGAACAAGGACAATTCGAATATTCCGCAGGTTACGCTTGGGAACGCGCAGGAGAATTTGACAACATCCAGAGTTGGAAAAGCTATTTATCAAGTGATGATTAAGCCTATGCGTCGGTCAGTGGGTTTTCTCGACAGATTCGATAAACTAAAATAAAGTGAAAATTTATTAATAAAAAATTTTCACTGATTCCAACACTTCAGTAACGGGTACCATCAAAATACCTAACTAAAACCTACAGTACAGACATTATATTTAAACGTAATATTGGCTTTTAGACCCTATGATTTAAGACTCAACATATAAAACATTAGGCCATATAATATTATTAAAACATAATTAAATTGATTGTTACTTCTTATTTAAATACGCATAAAGTGAAGTAACCACCTTACAGGTAAACATTAATACCTTGATAATTAATGCCTTAACATCATTGAATGAAAAAAGAACAAAACACTTGTATGATAACCTGACTTCTGATAAATTTTATATAATTCATATGAAGTCATACAACATAAAAATAACTTAAACAAGTATTAAGGGGAAAGTTCAAATGAATAGTCAAATAAATAAAAATATAAAATTCAAGGTAAATCTTGTATCTAGTGCAATTTTTGCAGTTCTTGCACCACTAAGTTTATCAAGTACGGCCATAGCAGAAGAATTAGCTATACCCAAAGCTGATGACGCTGAATTAGAAGTTATTACCGTAACAGGTATCAAAGGTAGCTTAGTTTCTGCATTAAACAACAAACGTTTTGATAGTGCTATCGTTGATGGAATTGCCGCTGAAGATTTAGGTAAATTCCCTGATCAAAACGTTGCTGAATCATTACAACGTATCACGGGTGTGACAATTGACCGTTCTGCTGGTGAAGGTCAAAAAATATCTATTCGTGGTTTTGGTCCACAGTTCAATACAGTATTACTTAACGAACGGACTGTACCAACTGACGATGGTGGCCGTGCATTTTCATTTGATATGCTCGCTTCTGAATTAATCAGTGGTGCTGATGTATATAAAACATCACAAGCGTCAAAATTAGAAGGTAGTATTGGTGGCTTAGTTAGTATTAAGACAGCTAAACCACTTGACTACGACGGTTTCAAAGCAGTCGGTAACGTAAAAGGTGTTTATGACACCTTATCAGAAGAAACTACACCTTATATTTCAGGCCTAGTTAGTCAAAATTTCAATGATACTTTTGGTGTTTTAGCTTCCTTTGCTTACCAAGATCGCAAAGCACGTATTGATGAAGCAAGTATTAGTAGCGGATATCGTTCTGATTATGTTATTGAGGGTAGTGATCCATACGGCCCAGGTACTGAAGAGAAATATTTACGTCCACAGAATGCCGTTCAAAATTATAATCTTCAAGACCGTGAACGTATTGGCGCAACCGTAGTGGCTCAATGGGCCGCTAGTGATGACTTATTAATTACCGCCGATGTTCTCTATTCAAAATTAACCGTAGACGATAGCCAAACCCAATTAGCCCGCTGGTTTTCTAATCCGCTATATAACGCTAATATTAATGGTAATGGCACAGTAGATTCCTTTACCCGTGTACCTAAGCCCCTTGTTTCTCAAGGTGTTTATCAATTATGGGATAACGGTAGTAAACTAGGTACTGGCCAATGGAATGGTGCAACTTACGCTTCAGAAAATCGTGATGTTGAAACAACCATGATTGGCTTAAATGCTGACTGGCAAGTCAGTGATAACTTACATATTGCCTTCGATGTACAAACTTCTACTGCAGAAGCACGTTCAGGAGATAATGCTAAAGTAGGTCTATCAAACCCTACACAGGTGCCAACACATTTCGCATTAAGTGGCGATTCATTCACATGGAATGGCTCTGATGAAGATTTTGCAGGCTCTACTGACTCGTATTACAACAACAATGTACAATTTTTTAACAAAGATTTTGACGACGATATCACTGAAGCACGAATCGATGCTAATTGGGATGTTGAATACTTCGGTATAGTAGAAGCCATCAAGACCGGTGTCTATTATTCAGATCGTGAAAAAGTTGCAAATAACGCAGAAACAAACTGGCGCGAGGTTGTTAAAGCTTATAGTGGCTTCCATTACAATGCTCCTGCTAGCATCATGTACGGCGTTACACCTTCAGGCGGATTTTTAGACGGTGGCTTTGTAAATAGTTGGTATGGTTATGATCCTCAAGATTTAGTGAATTTTTTCCACTCCGATGAAATTTATGCGCAAACCGCAAGTTTTGGCGAACAAATCATGAATAACTTCGAAAATGGGGATCCTAAATATGCAACGGAAGCAGAAGCACAAGTTGCTGCAGATAAAGCAGTGGCAGCTGCAATTGCAAAATTAGACACCGCTCAAGCATTGGCTGGTACTGAAGGTTATGAAAGCTCACTAGGGGCATTTACTCCCCAACATCATGCAGGTAAATCATGGGCGGTAACGGAAGAAACAATTGCACTTTATATCGAAGCAGACTTAGCAGGTGACGGTTGGTCTGGTAATTTAGGCCTGCGTTACATTGAAACTAATACGGAGTCATTCGGTAATGGTAATGTGTTAAACTCTATTGTGCTCGATACCGCTACCGGTAACGCCAGTCTTAATCAAACCTCGGGCGAAGCCATAAGCAGCGATGCAAGCTACAATAAATTGTTGCCTAGTTTAAACCTGAAATTCGACGTATCTAATGATATTATTGCACGTTTTTCTTACTCTGAAACCTTAACTCGCCCTCAATTAAATGACTTAAGACCGACGGTAAATTATAACGGTACTGGTATTTACGATGTCAATGGCGATATTGATTTTAATGGCACCATTAGTGGTAAAAATGTAGAACTGAAACCTTATACCTCAACTAACATTGATATAGCCTTAGAGTGGTATTACAGCGATGATAGCTATGTTGGCGCAACCATATTCCATAAAGATATCGACAATTGGATTATCGATCAAACACGTACAGAAACCTTAACTGTTCCAAGTATTATTGATGGGGAACCAAGTGGTGATATAGATTTAGATTTTGAAAGTACTAAGCCATTCAACAGTGAGTCTTCTAATGCACAAGGGTTAGAATTTGCTGTTTTACATAACTTCGATAGTGGTTTTGGTGTGCAATTTAACTACACTTATATTGACAGCGAAGCTGCTTTTGAACCGGGTCAAGAAAACTTATCTTTTACATTAGCAGGGTTATCAAAAGACTCATTGAACTTTATTACCTATTACGAACAAGGGCCATTACAAGCACGATTAGCTTATAACTGGCGTAGTGATTATGTTAACTGTGCAACGTGTTCTCGCGGTGGACAGCCAGTACAAACTGAGGCTTATGGTCAATTTGATGCCTCTGTGAGCTATGACTTACATGAGAACTTCACTGTGTTTGCAGAAGGAGTAAATATTACAGATGAGGACACAAGAAAATATAGCATTTATGAATCACGCTTCTTATCATTGCAAGACACTGGCGCAAGATTCTCAGTTGGAGTAAGAGCGACGTTTTAAATTCATTAAGTGAATAATTAACGATTTTGCAACTCTAAAAGAAGGGTCGGTATGTGCCGACCTTTTTTATTTAATTAACATATTTTCTAAGGTTTCATTATGAAATTTTATTTTAGTTCACTCTGCTTACCATTAATCTACTTTTTTTTAACACCTTTAAGCTATGCCGGTGCAGTAGACACGAAAGAAATAATGGATACTAAGCCGAATGTCATTATAATTGTCGCTGATCAGATGCGCCGTTCAGCGATGGGGTTTTGGAATAAACCAGAATATAAAGGTGCTCTAAATGGAGTTAGTGATCCAGTGTTCACACCGAACATCGATGAAATAGCTTCACAAGGTATCGTTTTTAATCAAGCAATATCTAATTACCCGCTTTGTAGCCCATTTCGTGGCATGTTAATGTCAGGCATGTACCCAAATAAAAATGGTGTTAGTAATAACACACGTAAAGATCGTGACATCGGATTGAAATTAGAAATTAATGCATTAACCGATGTACTTTTCCAATCTGGCTATAACACTTCACTGTTTGGGAAAGGGCATTGGCATGTCAATCAACCTTTGTTCGATCAGGCAGGAAATTACCAAGGCACATCACAGGCTCCAGGTGGTCATTTCATTGCACAAACTGATTACGATACTTATATACCACCAGGAAAAAGTCGCCATAGTATTGAGTATTGGTATCAAAATATCAGTCATATTCACAAGAACCCTGTAATTTATTCAAATGATCCACTTACTATTGCAGGAAAGAAAGACGGTGAAGCTCATCGCAATGGAGAATATTCAGCCGTTTCACAAGCAGATAAAATCATTGAGTATATAAAAAATTCACGCGGCCAGCGTGACATTTTAAAACCTTTTAGTATGTTATGGGCAATGGACCCACCCCATAATCCATACGACAGCCTTAACGATACTGATGAAGGTATTTACAATCAATATTATAAGGATAAGGACTTCAAAGATTTGTTAAATCGCGCTAATGTTGACATTGACGTAGCTAAAAAATATGTAAAGTACTACTTTTCTATGGTCACTTTAATCGATAGAGAAATTGGTAGAGTAGTCAAAACCTTAAAAGAACAAGGAATAGCTGAGAACACGCTAATATTATTTACCGCTGATCATGGTGAAATGATGGGAAGTCATGGAAAACTTAATAAAAATGACGTACGTGAAGAATCCCTTTCGATCCCTTTTATTGTCAGTTATCCAAAGAAATTATCTCATCGAGTGGATAACTTGTTAATTAGCGTGCCTGATATAATGCCAACCCTTTTAGGCTTAGTTGGTATTGGTGATAAAATTCCAAAAGAGGTCGATGGTAAAGATTATTCTTCTTTATTTATTAATGCTAATAATAGTGAAGTTACGCGACCAAAATCTAGCTTGTATTACGGAAAAATGGATGAAGTAGGCGTTCGAACACATCGATATACCTATGCACTAAACAATGATGGCGAAATCATTGCTTTATTTGATAATATAAAAGATCCATATCAAATGAAATTACTCTCCTTAAATAATATACCAAATGAAGATAGCAAAACCTTAAAATACGAATTGGGGTGCTGGTTAGATTCAATATCACACCCTATAGCGACAGAGAAGAAATTCACTAACCTTATTACCTTTCCCAGCAGATATAAGCAATGCGAGACTCACTAATGAACTTAACTTCATACTTAAACAAATATTCCAGACTATTTTGTATCGTTATAACATTTACATGCTTTTCCGCTGTAGCTATTGATACAAAGCAAAACAGCGATGTGGATAGCTTCATATCCTCAGATTTTAAAAAATCTGAGGTATTTAAAGCGATGAAAAAGGTCGCGGACTGGCAGTTAACCCGTTTTAATAAAGAAACTAACTTATTTGAAGGATATGATGAGGGCGCTTTTATGGCACCTACTGACAGTGATAGTCATCCGCAGGGTTGGGTTTATGCGGCCTATCATGTTGGGATGACACGCTGGTCTCAATTGGCTAAAACTCATGGAGATACGAGTTACTTTAAGTTGCAATATGATGTTGCTAAGAAAAATAACTACTTGTTTTCTCCTCGTATCTATAACGCTGATGACTATGCCATTGGTCAATTATATTTAGATCTTTATAAAGAGTACCAAGAGCCAGAAATGATAATACCGTTAAAAGTTATTTTTGACATTATCATACAAACACCTTCGACTGTTTCTCTTAATTTTGAAATCGTTAAACAAAAATCTCTCTTTGATAAACATGCTGTAGATGATGAATTTGGCGGTCGTGAATTCCCATTAGCACCTTGTAAAAATCGTTGGTGCTGGGCTGATGCTTTATTTATGGGTCCTCCCGTATGGATTGATTTAGCCAAACAAACTGGCGACACCCGATACTTAGATTTTGCCGATAAAGAATTTTGGGCAACGGTTAATTTCTTATGGGACAAAGAAGATCACTTATTTTTCCGTGACTCTCGATTTTTTGATAAACGTGAAAAAAATGGAGAGAAAGTGATCTGGGCACGAGGGGTTGGCTGGGTTGCTGCAGGCTTGGCTCGAATTTTAGAGAATTTACCACAAGATCATAGTAGCAGAGCTCAATATGAAGATATTTTTCATAAAATGATGACACGCTTAGCCAGTGCACAACAAAGTGATGGTTTATGGCGCCCATCGGTACTAGCACCCGAGTCTAAGCCCTTTAAAGAGTCTAGCGGCACAGCACTAATGGCTTTTGCCTTTGCTTCAGGGATTAATCAAGGGGTGTTAGACAAAGAAGAGTTTTTACCCGTTGTCCGCAAAGCATGGAGCGCATTAGTAGACGCTGTGCAACCGAATGGTCAATTAGGTTGGGTTCAACAAATAGGTAATAAACCCGATAATGTTTCAGCTGAGGATACACAAATCTACGCTGTTGGCGCTTATTTACTCACAGGTAGTGAAGTCTATAAGCTCTCAAAAAGCTGATCCTATCAATATCTCCTTTTAGCAGACGGGCAAGATAATCCATTGTTTTTTGTTCGGCTGCACCTTTTCATTAAGCCTACGAGAAAAACGTTGTAAATACTTGTCGAAATACTTGTTACAGGTTGATTATTTTCATATTTAAAAGTAATACTAAGCTCTAATACATCCTTGGCATTAGCATTTGAACAAGCGTAAAGTATCAGGGTAAACTAATAGAATTATTAGGTTTATACGGTTGACTAGGCTATTTAGTGGATAATAAACATAGCGAACTCCCTTTGATAAGAAAAGTCACCTCTAAAATGGAGGTGACTACTTTCTTGTTGACTTATTAATACCCTTAACTTAGCTTTTAAGGAGTCAAAAAAACGTTTTAAAAGCATAAATTAAGCACATAAAACACACTTTGTCTTATTTAATAAATCTCTTTTTTCGAGCTCTACAGCGTTGTTAAATCAAATTTAGCGATAAAAGTTGCCCCCGCCGAAGCGTTAACATCTATTTGTAGTTTAATTGTTGGTGACAACTGGATTACGGTGATTTCTGCGCTGCTAGATAATAACCCTGTAGCTGCTTTGTCAATTTCAATATTTATTACCCCGCTATTAGCATGTGTTGGATCCGAAACCGCTATATCAATACTAATGCCTTCCACTTCTTGTGTCATTACCGAGGCAGTATTACTCGAAGTAATTATATCAATGGATTGAATCGTATTTGAAAAGAAGTTTGCACCGACAATATTTAATTTTTTTTCTTTAACGGCTTGTACTAACTCATTATTTGATAACACAGTGATATCAGGAGAGGTCGCGTAGCTAGCCACTTGCTCAGGTGTTTTATTTGGTAAAGTGACATATTGATAAGTTGCTGCTAACGGGTTTGCACCGTGATCAATATACATAGTGACATAGTTACTGGTCATGAGATCAGGAAGACCATTCCAGTCTATATCAGCATATGATCCTGTTCTTGCTTCTCTAAGCATATGTACATTTGAGCTATTAGGAAAATAGTAACCAATATCAGAACCTGTCATCGTACCGGCTAGGTGGGCCCATGTTGCACTATTAACAGTTTCAGACCAACTCAATGAGTTGGGTTTTAGAATACCGTCGACAGTCAGTGCATTATCACCTGAATCATTCAATCGGCGGTTCTCAATAATTGATTCTATTACACGGTTATCAACACTTGAAATGCCAGCTCCAAGGTGCACGATTTCATCATCAAACATAAAATATGATTTTTTAGCAACCAATGATGTTTCGTATTGCGCTAAGTCCATACCTGACACCCCATATTGATTATGAATCATAGTGCCACCGGCAAATTTTGTACTCGCTAATTGGTTGTTGCCGTCTTTGTCAGCCTTAATGATTGTGTCAACAGTCGTTCCTGGCAAGCGATACATATCCACGGTTGGCCAGTAAACGTCAGAATAGTGATTAACATCGTTATTATAAATGTAACCCATCCCCTGCCCTGTATACCAACCTTTAACATTTTGCGGCACAGTAACTAACGACTCATAATTTGCAATTCGTTCTGAGTACATACTTAAACCAAAAGCCCAACCATTACTATGGTGTACTGTTCTATCCATATTCGCAAACACCACGTGTTTAGATAGCCCCCCCCGAGCAGATACAGTATCATCGCCTATTAAGCCTTTATATTTACTGATTTGGCTTGGGGAATGAGTGCCGTCAGCATAATCAATTGTTGAATTAATTAACCACTCTTTAACCATGCCTTGAAATTTAGTTTTATAGGCTTGCGGCGCACTAACACTTAGGCTATTTACAGCATTGATAATACCAAAGCCAGTCCGCTGATCTGAGCTTAGTGAAGCGATTTTTCGCCCTCGAACCATATCCATAGCAAGACCTTTGTACATAATGGGTTCAAAAGAGTTTATCACCCAGTCATATACATTATTAAAGCTAGGAATATTAAACTCCCATGAAGTATTCTTTAGCCAATTAATGATTGAAACATTCGCGAGAAGAACTTGTCCATAGCCTGCAGTATACGCAATTTTAAAATGCTGTACGTATGATCCATCTTGATAAAAACCATCTTCAGTATTGTCAAGAGGAGCGGTTCTTGTGGTGTAATCAAACACAGGAGTTAGGGCATCTCTTGCCGCAAATAAACTATCAGAATTTTCAGATAACATACCAAAATACATGGCTATTTTAACTGTATCAGCTCTATTAGCGCCAACGGATGGACGCTTAGCCCGATTGGGGTCTATAGCACCAGAGTAAGCTGGATGGGGTTGAAAATGATAAATGGTATAAACCAAATCTCTTTTTTGCTGTACAGAGAAATGTTCAGGTAATGCTAATAAAATCGAGGCAATATTTTTTGGCGCGCCAAGTTCAAATGGATACCAATTACTAAATTCAATGGTATATGAGTTATACCAATGTTCGTGAACCCATAAAGTACCATCAACAATATCATTTAATAGCGCTGAGTTATTATAAAATGGGGATTCAGGCCGTAAATATTCTTTTGTTAATATGTATAAATTACCTAAGCTAACACTAATATCTCCTGAGTCATCACCAGGGTTCTCGCTCCAAAGAAAAGTTCTATCAGTGCTTTTATCCATGTTATCCCAAAGAATTTGAGCTTCAGAAGTTAACGTTGCTACAGCGGCAATAATATCCGTATCCGTCGTATCATAAGTATATTTTAACGATTTACTTTTACGTAATAAATCAAACTCATCTTGTTCGGTCTCATTAAGTACATTCAAATTTGGGTGATAATAAGTATCTTCTGAAGAATTAATGGCTAAAGAAAGCCCTAAAGTATCCGCGGCTTCTAATTTGAATGTCGCCATTTTATCGATAACTTGTGAGGCAATATAGCCTGTAACATCGAATGAATACCAACCAGGATGAGAGATAACAACAGAGCCGAGAAAGACTTCACCAGATGATGAGGGCTCAGCACCAGAGACAACCAAACCACTATCCCATGAATCATCATTGAGACCGTATAAGTTTAGTTTAGTCGGTTGGTTTGATGAATCCGTTGAATTGTAAAAAGTAAATCGAGCAGATCCGACAATATTTGCATTAAATGCTGAAAAATCTGATTTAAAATACGCTTTTTCTTCATTAACACCATCATTACCAACCATGAGTTTTGATGAGCTGCCATAATTAGCATTTAAAGCAAGGTCACTTACTGCTGTATCTTCAGTAACATTATAACGACCAAGTGATAACTCTGGATAAGGTGTAATAACCTCTTCTATTAATTGCCCTGTAACTTGCAGTCCTGGTTTATTTGAACCTGACATACTTTCTAATTTCATATAAGTTGAATTTTGACTTTCATCAAGTAACTTAAATGACATTGTTCCGTCTTCCGAATTGGTATAGAGGTTAGAGGGGATATTGATACTATACCAACCGACATCAGAGACATTTACGCTACCTAAATATTGTTCTCCCGTTATATCAGGTTGATTATTGGCAGTTAATTGGTTTGCCGTCCAGGAATTATCAGGGAATATATATACCGATAAGGGGGTTTCGCTAATCGCATTTTTGTTATAAAAGCTAAAATCGACTTTCTCGATAGTTAAAAACTTCCCCTCATCAAGATTTGCTTTTAAGTAAGCTTTGCGATCATTTCCTGAGGTATCTTTAATGATCAATGTATTAGAAGCATTAAAGTTTTTATCTGGTTTTCCGTCATCAACATAGGCATCATCTGTTACTGAAATATTGGTTATGATGACAGGAGGCTCAGTGATAACCATCAGATGAGGATGGTTACTGCTACTATTGCTTGAGCTAATTTTTATATATTCTTTAGTTTCAGATTTATCACTAAGTTTAAAAGTCACTATTTGGTCAACAGATTGCTCTTTTACATACTCAGAAACATCCAATTTATACCAACCTACATTTGCAACTTGTACTGTACCAAGTTCAGTTACATCCTCATTATTTGGTTGATTTACATACGAGAGTGTTGTTTCATCCCATGTGTCATCAGCTAACCCATAAATAGTGATTGGAGCTGTTGCTGAGTTATCAACATGAAAGTGCAATATGGCACTTTCAACATTATTGTCTATTACATTGAAATTTGTTTTAAAGTAAGAGGAACGGTCGTAACCTGTATTTTCACCATCTTTAACGACGGTAAAATGTGCCGCTGAGAAACTTTGCTCCGGTTTACTTGCATCAACAAATGTGTCTTCATCCATGAAAAGTTTTATAGCATCATTATTTGCCATCACTGGAGATATCAAACTCCAGGTTATCGCGCTTAATAATATCTTTGTTATGTTTTTTATCATAAATACCTTCCAAATAACCAAAAGAGATATGATAAGAACACATCTTAACACAAAAATAAAGAGTTTCGTTCAAAAAACAATCAATTTAATATAGGGAATTAATTGATTATACTTTTTAGTACGATTTGAATATTTGTTAAAATATCAAAAAAAATCAGCTAACCTCAGATCGGATTAGGCTTTAATTATCACATTTAGCTCCATACCAGTAAGCTTAAAGCTTGGTTTATTGTCTTTGAGACAGTAAGCCACAAGACACCCAATAAATTCAACATAAAACCATTTGAACTAAGCTATCTAGAATGTTCAATTTGATAAATATTCTTTAACTGGTCATTGATTGTCTTAATAATAAATCATCTAGATAGCATAGCTCCGTCCCATAAATTGAACGCCTTGGCTTTCATATTCTTCCGTACATTTGTAACTAATTCTAAACCATTATCCAGTAAACCTGCCTTGAGGTTTTTACTAAT